>JAPLKL010000010.1 GCA_026388095.1 Elusimicrobiota bacterium
GATGATGATGGAGTCCTTGGAGAAGATCCCGGGCGTGGTCTTCGAGATCGTCAAGTACGACTCCGACCCCAAGGTGCTCAAGCCCTTCGGCCGCAAGCTCACCCCGGACATGAAGGCCGGGGTGCTGGCCGCCATCCGCGACGGCTCGGGCTCGACCCAGGCTTACGAGGCGCTCAAGGAGGCCATCGAGCGCGTGCGCCTGGGCCGGGGCGACAAGATGATCATCATGGTCAACGACGGGGACCCGGACTACAACTTCGACCGCGACGCCTACCGCAAGATGATCGCCGAGTCCAAGGACGTGGAGATCCACGGCATCGGCCTGGGGCCGCAGGCCCAGCCCGCCGGGCCGCGGCTGGTGGCTCAAGGACGCGGCCGATTTCGCCAAGAACCTGCGCAACATCGTGCGCAAGAAGCTGATGGGCGGCCGCGGCTAGGATGGACGCGAGGCCGGACCGCATCCTCCGCTTCGCCGCCAGCGCCCTTCTTCCCCTCGTCTTGTCGGCGAGCCCGGCTCGCGCCAAGGTCGACCAGGAGCTGGTCAAGACGCTCAAGACGGCCGTGGTCAACATCTACACGAACACGCCGACGGCGCTCGCCGGAGACACGCCCGGGAGTTGGGGCGGGACGGGCTTCATCGTCGACGCCCAAAAGGGCTGGATCGTCACGAACCGGCACGTCAGCAGCCGCAGCCCGGCGCACTACAAAGTGACTTTCTACAACGGCGAGACGTCCGACAAGGTCAACCTCCTCTACTACGACGCCTGGCAGGACTTGGCCGTCCTGGAGGTGGACACGACGACCCTGCACTCCCCCCTGAAGGCCGTGCCCTTGAGCACGGCTGAGTCCATCAAGGAGGCCGACGAGGTCTTCCTCATCGGCAACAACGAGGGAGAGAACTACACCGTGCTCTACGGCGAGATCATCAACACCGAGCTCAATCCCGCGTTGTCGGACGACCCGGCGGGCGATTCGCATCGCCACACCAGCTCGTTCGAGGTGGTCTACGGCCAGAGGGGCGGCTCCAGCGGCAGCCCCGTCTTCGACACTCGCGGCCGGGTCGTCGGCGTGCAGTATTGCGGCACCGACGTGACGGGAAAGACGCTGCGCATCGACTACGTCAAGGACGCCCTGGACTGCCTGCGGGCCGGCCGCGGCTCGTGCCGCGGCGAGATCGGCGTCGTGCTCGATCTCATGAAGATCTCCGACGCCAAGAACTACCTGCATATCCCCGAGTCCGAGGCCGCGCGGCTGCTGGGCATCGTGGACCGAGGCCAGAAGATCAAGGACGTCGTATACGTGAGGAAGTCCATCCCGCAGTCGCCGGCGGACGAGAAGCTCGAGCCCGGCGACGTGATCCTGAGGGTCTCCGGCAAGACGATCGGGAACAACCTTTACGCGTTCGACAAGGAGATCGACCGCCTCATCGGAAGGTCCGCGTCCATCGAGATCATGCGCAACGGGCGGCCGCTGACGGTGACGGTGCCCGTCGAAGATGCGGAGAAGCAGAAGGTCTCGCGCTTCGTCACCTTCGCCGGCGGGATCTTCCACGACGCGACCAATGAGATCCGGCGCCGCTTCGCGGTCTACGGGGCCGGCGTCATGCTCAATCAGGTGGACGTCGGATCGAGTCTCGAAGTGGGCGGCCGCTACGACAAATATCCGCAATGGCGCCAGATCTTGATCCAACGGGTCAACGGCGTCGCGACTCCCGACCTCGAGACCTTCGCCAACGAAGCCCGGAGATTCGCCGACGGCGATCGGGTCTACATCACCGCCAAGGACTTCGTGAGCATCGATTCCACGCCCCGCGCGTTGCTCGTCGACCTGAACTTGAAGTATTTCCCGCTCAAGCAATTCCGCTACGATCCGCAGAAGCGGAGCTGGGAAGCGGAAAGCCCCGCCGGACTTCATTAGGTCCAGGATGGCCGCGGACTCGGAGCCGCCGGACAAGCCCGCCGAGATCGTCAGCGGACCTCCCCCCTCGGCCCGTCCGGTCCAGGACCGCAAGCGGACCTTCTTCCATCCCTTGAGCGGGCTGGCGATCCTGGGCGTGGACTGGCTCGCCTTCGGCATAGACCTGCCCACGGAGTTCCTGTTCACCCCGCTCGTGAGCCTGATCGCGTTCGGCGTCACCTTCTGGGCCGTGGCCAGGATACAGTCGCGCGACGGAGACGACCTCAAGCGCGCCTATTTCAAGGCTTTCCTGGGCGCGGTCGCGGCCGGCGTGCCGCTGCCGGTCACCGGCACCATCGTGGGCGCCGCCATCCTTCTCCTGTCGGGGCTGCCCACCGGCTCCATCCGGCGGCGATGATCCCGGCGGCTTAAGGCTGCGGCGGGTCCTTCTTGAGGGCGCTTTCGGGCAGGCCGGGCATGGACTTGGGCGCGCGCCAGAACAAAGCCGCGCCCGCCGCATAGGCGAGGCCGATGGGCAGGAGCAGGGCCGGGAAGGCCGGGTTGAGCAGGCCCGCGGCCAGGGCCAGGGCCCCATAGCCGAAGGAATTGAAGGTGTTGAAGAAGGAGCTGCTGGTGCCGAAGACCTTGCCCAGGTCGCTCTTGCGGCTGTTGGTCTGCAGGTAGTTGCTGAAGGAGACCATGGCCGGGCCGGTGAACATGCCGTAGACCAGCATGGTCAAGAACAGGGCCGTCTGCACGCTTATGAAGGGGATGAGGCCCGGCAAAGACCAGACCAGGTAGGGCAGCCAGATCGCGGCCAGGCCCACGCCCAGGAATTTGATCCAGCCCCGCGAGGAAAGATGCCCGACCGCCCACATGGCGCCCGCGGCGACGGCCGCGGCGGCCAGCGCGGCGAGGATGCTGCCCGGGACCAGGCTCGCGCCCACCCAGGCCGCCCCTAGGCCCAGAACCACGCCCTGCACCAGGCGCTGGCCCGGGACCTTCTTCTGCGTGAACGGGATCTTGATGTCAGGGAGGCTTACCTGGGAGGAGTTGGAGATGAGGTTGCCGAAGAAGATCGCGCCCGTCAACTGGCCCAGGAGCAGGGCCTTGCCCGAGGCGCCCATGAGGACGGTGGCCATGAGCGGCAAAGCGAAGTTCTGCAGAGGATAGGTCAGCACGGCCTGGACCGCCCCGAAGACGATGGTCCTGAACTGGCGACGCTCGTAGAGCTTGGCCTCGGCCTTGAGCGCCGCGACCTCGGCCGGGTCGCCTCCGGCTTTCTCCAGTTCGGCCAGCCGCGCCGCGATGGCGTCCTCGCGGGGCGCCCGCTCGCGCTGGAGCCCGGCGCGCAGGTCGCGCACGGTCTTGGAGCGCAGCACCCAATAGAACAGGGCGCCGGCTATGGGCAGCGGCGAGCGCAGGAAGAAATAGGAGCCGACGCTCGCGGCCACGAGCAGGGCCTCCTTCCAGTACTGCCTGAAGAATCCCTGCGCCGCGTCTCGGAGCTTGACGGCAGGCCCGGGGCTTCTGGCCTCGGGCTTGTCGTTGGGCATGGTGAACCACAGGATGGGCACGATGACGAGCCCGTGCACCAAAGCCGAGATCAGGAATGCGGCGATGGGGTTGCCCTTGTCGATGAATGAGCCCACGCCGATGATGAGTCCCAGCAGGACCTGCAGGCCCACGTATTGGACCTGGGACAGGGCCGTGACCGAGGCCTGGTGCTTGCCCGCCAGCCGCCGGATGTAGGCGTTCTCCGTGGTCATGGTGGAGGACAGGATCCAGCCGTTGGCCACGGAGGAGGCGAGCAAGGTCCAGAAATTGAGGATGCCGAAGTAGGAGAAGGCGGGCAAAGCCAAAGTCAGGACCGCGCGGATGGCCACGTTGATGACCATGGAGTTGCGCGCGGAGAGCTTGTCGGCCAGGCTGCCGTTGAGCGGGCCCGTGGCGATGGCGGCCAGAGGCCCCAAGGCCATGAGCGTGCCGTAGAGGGCCCAGCCCACCGCGGGGGCGGCCACGAAGGGATAGGCGATGGAGGTCAGGATGAAGGCGGATATCGAAAGGGTGCGCGTGAGGAAGAGCGCGATGACGGCCTTCTTGTTGAAGTCCGGGGCCTGCGCGGCCGGGACCGAAGAAGGGGCCTGCTTGTCCGCCCGGCAGGGAGCCAGGCTGCCAGCGGAGGTCCGGGTCTCGGCCGGGGCGTAGAGAGTTGAGCTCTCCGCGCCGCGGAGGAGACTGCCGGTGAAGATCCGGCCGAGCACGGACTGCTTTTGGGCCGGGGCCTCGGCGCGCGCCAGAGACTCGACGCCGGTCTGGAGGCCCTGCAACGGGCTCGCCTGGGTCTCAACGGCCGGAGCCGGAGCGCTCTGCTGGCCCGGAGCCGCGGAAATGGGAAGGCTCCCGGCCGGGACCACGGGCGCTGCCTGGAGCGGAGCCGCGATGGAGACGGCCACGAGGGAGGGCACGGGCGCCTGAGGCAGAGCCGAAATTGAGAGACCGGAGGCCTTGAGGTCGAGGCGCAGGCCGGATGACGAACCGAGGCCCAGGCCGAGGCCGGCCGTCGCGACGGCGCTGACCCCCGAGACAACGGGAGCGTTGCGGACCGCGGCCGAAGCCTCGACGAAAGCGGCCCAAGCTTGCGGCCCAGGGGAAAGCAGGAGTATGGAGGCGCAGAGCGCGCCGGCCAGCAGGCGGGTGAGGGCTTTCCTCATTATCACGATGAGTATACCCGGGACGGAGCGGCAGGTCCTGGGCCTTACGGCGTCGGCGAGGCGGGCAATGGTCCTAGGCTGCTTTGGGACGGACGAGGTCCGAGTCCTAGAAGGGCCTAGGCCATAAGCCGACCTCGAATGGGGCGCTTAGGCCCAACCCTGACGAAGACGCTTGCGCCATAATATCACCGGCATAATGCGTTCGGGAAAGAAGACTCTCTTCCTGCTCCTGCTCGCGCTCCTTTGGGCGCCGTCCCGCGCCCGGGCGCAGCAGGCGCGCCTGCCCGCGGCCGCGCGCAGCGTCGCCATCGGCCTGCCGCCGGCTCTGGGCTTCTCCGCCGTCTCCCCCGGCGCCGCTCCTCTCGGCAGCCTTGCCGGCTATGAGGTCCTGCTGCAGCGCCAGCGGGCCGGCGAGGCTCTGGACCTCTCCAAGGTGACCCGGCCCGGCATCGCTTTCGTCAGCGGAGACCGGCTGAGCGTAGCCCAGGGCTCGGGCCGGTTCGAGGCTTTGCGGGCCGGCGAGCGCATGGACCTCTTCGTGCCTCAGGACCAGAAGCTTCCCGAGGGCGTGGCCGTGGTGGCGCGCGACATCCCGGCCCAGCTGGTGCTCAAGGCCAACCTGCTCTCCTCCCGCGGCGAAGCGGGCAGCAATCCGGAGCTGGTCGGGTTCCTGACCGAGGGGAGGACCTTCATGCGCGTGCTGGCCCCGCGCGAACTCGTCGAGGCCCCCCTCTCCCGGGCCGCCCATGAGGTCGAGGATCTGCGCGCGTTCCTGAAGGCCGGAGAGCGCGCCTGGGGCGCGGGCGCCAAGAGCGGCCTCGACGCTTACCTGGAGAGCCCCGCCTTCCGGGACCTGTCCGTCAATGAGCAGCGGCAAGCCCTGCTCCGTCTCTCCGCTCTGGTGCGGCAGAACGGCGCCAGCGAGGCTTTTACCAGCGGGGTCCGCGCCCAACTGGCCGAAGCGGTCCCCGAGCCCATGCTCACCGACATCGAGAGCCACGGCTACGCCGTCCTGGTCAAGGACCATCTGACCCAGGACCGGCCGGACTTGAAGTCCTTTTACGATTACACTGGAGGCCTGACGGACTGGGGGCCCCTGGGCAACTTCGTCATGGTCGCCGAGCATATGAAGAAGGACGGGAAGGACGGCGCCGCCTGGATCGACAACTTGAATTGGCGCAATTCCGCGGTGCATGAGTGCGGCCATGCCATCGACAACATCAACGGCTTCACCGACACCCCCGAGTTCCGCGACGCCTGGCAGGCGGACTTCCAGGCCATGCCCGAGGCCGTCAAGAAGCCGGTGCGGCAGGACGGCGGCCGCAACGAGTTCTTCTATTTCCTGAACCAAAGAACTCCCGGCTACGCCTACCGGGAGACCTTCGCCGAGGCTTTCGACGTCCTGCTGCGGGGCGAGGCGTCGTCGTTCAACCACGACGACTTCCACCGCTACTTCCCCAGGACTCTGGCGGCCGTGCGCCGGATCCTGGAGGCCCGCTACGGGCGGAGCCTGCACTAGGTCCTGAGCCCTGCGTCCCGGGGGGCCTCTTACCTTCGACCAGCAAGGTCTTTCGACCCCCCCGAGCTCGGCGGGGTGGGCCTATAATAGGGAGCCGGTAACCCCTGGTCCGAGAGGTGACGCCATGAAAAAGAACACCGTCTGGGCCGTCCTGGCCGTACTCCTTCCCGCCGCAGCCCTGGCGCAGGAGCGTGCTCCCGAACTGCCGCGTCTCGACACGCTGCAGAAACAGATCCGCGCCGCGGAGCCGATACCCACGGTGGCCGCGCGTGCCCTGGAGAGCTCCGCGGCCGCAGCGCAGAGCTGCCCGCAGATACCTTCCGGCGCGGTGGTCGGCCGCGGGATATTCGCCAACGACTATGAGGTGACCGGCGCCGGCCGCAAGATCGCCACGATCGCGGCTGAAGGCGACGGCTACGTCATGCGCGGCGCCGACGGCACCGAGTACGCGCGCGCCGCCATCCGGACCCAGGGCGACACGCGCACCGCCGCGGTGACCGGCTGCGGCGGCTCGCCTATGGGCGCCATAGAAGAGCAGATGGGCTCGCAGCGCAGTCAGCTCACGATCCGGGACGCCGCCGGCGCGGTGGTCGCCGCGACCCCGTGGGTCGACGACCGCGACCTCACGGCCGCGGGCTCGGCCACGATCACGGTGGAGCAGCACGGCTTCGCCGACAACATGACGGTCACGGCCCAGGGCGTGGACACGCAGATGGCCGTGTTCACCGCGGTGATGATCAATTCCTCGGCCTATCGCTGGTCCGGCGAGCGCCGGCGCGAGAACATGGGACCGCACGGCCGCGGCGACCGCTGAGCCTTTCCGCGCGAAAAAGAAGGCCCCGGGGGAGGATCCCCGGGGCCTTTTCGCGTCTGGCGCGCTATTGGGTCACCAGGACATCGCCGGTCAGATAGCCCGAGCCGTTGAGGTTGACCCAGTTGCCGTTGACCCAGCCCGAGACCGGGATCTGGCCGCTCATCTGGGCGCTGCCCACGTACTTGCCGGCCTTGTAGAACGAGACGCTGACGTAGGGCCGCAGCCAGTCGTTGACGAAGTTGCCGTTGACGAAAAGGTTGGCCCAGGTCGTGATCGAGGTGTAGCCGCTGCAGACCTGGCCGGAGGAGTCGCAGAGGTTGGCGTAGCCGTTCATGTTGACGCTGGTGTAGCCCGGGGTGTTGGAGACGAACCCGCTGCCGTTGAAGGAGACGTAGCCCGAGATCCGCACATAGCTGCTGGCCTTGGCCTGGGCGGGTTTGTCCACGATCTTGCCCGGCAGCGCGCCCTCGACCTTGGCCCCTTTCTTGAAGGAGAGCTTCGGTGAGGGGAGGGACTGGAAGGACTTCAGGGCCGCGGCTTGCGCCGACTCCAGGGAGGGAGCGGCGACGGCCGGGGCGCAGAGCAGGGCGGCGGCTATGACGGCAATGAGGGTCTTCATGGAGCCGATTATAGCACAAAGGACCTGGATGGGTATAGGTCGAAAGGCCTAGACCAAAGAAAGCCGCGGGCCGCGGCGCCGCCAATCCGGAGAGCGGCCGTGCTGCCGGAGCAGGTGGTCGCTGTCGAGGTCCACGAAAGAGAAGAAGCCCGTGCCCAAGGCCAGGTGCACGCTGGGCATGAGGCCCCGGCTGGTCTCGGACATGCAGCCGATCATGAGCCGCAGCCCCGCGGCGCGCGCCACGGCCGCGATGTCCAGGGCGCGCAGCAGACCGCTCTTGGCCACCTTGATGTTGATGACCGAGGCCGCTCGCTCCAAGGCCACCCGCACGGCGTCTTGGGGGCTGTGCACCATCTCATCGGCCGCCACCGGCACCGCGGAGCGCTTGGTGAGCTCCGCCATGCCCCGGAAATCCGTCTTGGGCAGAGGCTGCTCCAGCAGGAGCACCTTCATCTTGGCCTTGCGGGCGCAGTCCAGCAGGCGCAGGGCCGAGGCGACGCCGAGGCCCTGGTTCCCGTCGAGGATGAAGGCGGGCTTGACGCGCCGGACCGTGCGCAAGATCAGGCGCAGGCGAGCCAGATCGTCCTCTCTCCTTCCCCCCACCTTGACTTTGAAGACTCGGAACCCCTCGTCGGCGGCCTCGGCCGCGGCGGCGCGGGTCAGGCCGCCGTCGGTCCAGGCCGAGAGCGTGATGTCGGAATCGATCTCGCGCCGCCAGCCGCCGAACCAGGCGGCCAGGCTCAGGCCCTGCGAACGGGTCCAGGCGTCGAGCAGGGCGCACTCGAAAGCCGCGACGGCCGGTCCTTCCCCGCCGTGCCGGCGCCAAGCCTCCTCCACGAGAGGCCGCGGGCAGGCCGCGTCCCGGCCGCGCGCGCCGCGGCCGAGTCCGTCGAGGACCCGCGCCAGGCGCCGCGGACTCAGGTGGGCCAGGGCCAAGGAAGCCGAGGCCTCGCCGTAGCCGCGCGTGCCGTCGCGCAGAGTCAAGGTGAAGCCCACGTTGCAGGTCGAGGTCTTGCGTCCCAGGGCCGTGACGAACGGACGCTTCAAGCGAGTCTCGAAGATCCGGACGGCGGCGGAGCGCACGCTGGTCGCGGGCATGCCCTGATTATACGAATAAGGGCGTGCGCGACGCCGGGATTTTCGTATAATCAGAGCATGGGTGCTCTGATCCGGCTGCTGGCCCTATGCGGGGTCCTGGCGGTCCCGGCCCGCGGCGCCATCCCCTCCACCGCCACCCTCCGGGGCATAGACGTCTATCGTTCCGAGACCGTGACCCCGGAGGCCGCCGCGCGCCTGCTGGGCCCGAAGGTCGCTCTGTACGTGACGCGCTTCAACGAGGGCGGCAGGGCGCTCGGATTCGCGGAGCACCTGAAGGCGGAGCTGGAGACCGAGATGGGCCGGCTCGGCGATTTCGCCTACGCGGGCATGAACGTGGGGCGCACCGTCAACGACTCCGCCTACGAGATCACGGTCACCTTCGACGTGGTCGACGCCAAGGCTGCGGCCGAGCGCATGCCTTTCTCGTCTCGCCCCAAAGGCCGTGTGCCGGACCCCGCGGGGCTGCTCGCCGAGTGGCGCCGCTACTGGGGCCTCTGCTCCGTGCTCGGCCAGCAGGGCGAGCCGGTCGTAGAACGGCCCGCCTGCCCCGCTCTCTATTGCCCATGGGTCCGGAACACCGACGAGGTCAAGGAGCTCCAGAGCCTGTTCCAGAGGGAGGTCCCGGCGCATGAAGCGGAGCTGTCCCGGGTGCTGACCGAGCAGGCCCAGCCTCAGGATCGCGCCGCCGCAGCCTACCTGCTGGCTTATTCGACCTCGGCTGCGGCCGTGGTCGAGCGCATGCTCGGTGCGGTCGCGGACCCTGACGCAGAGGTGCGCGCCGCGGCGCTGAGCGTCCTGGCCGACATCTCGGTCTACCGCAAGGATGTGCTCATCGACACGCACCGGCTCCTGCCGGCCTTGGATTTCCCGACCACCATGGACCGCTCCAAGGCTCTGGCGGTCTTCGCCGGCCTGGCCGGCAACCCGGAGTATAAGACCTATCTGGCCAGCCGGGTCTCCCTGCGGCTGGTGCGGCTCCTGCATGCCCTGGACCCGAGTGTGCGCGACTTGGCCTACACGGTGCTGGGCATGGTCTCCGACCGCAGCTACCCGAGCTCGGACTTCGACTCATGGGAGAAGTGGGCCCGGGAGCAGTCCGCCGGCGTTCCCGAGAAGACGGAGACTTCGAAAGGGACGAAACGGCGCTGACCTCTACGGCGTCCGTTTGAAGGCCGAGGCGACCAAGCGCGAGAACTCCCGGCTCCAGGCCCGGTCCGTCCCGGTCAGGCGGCGCCGGAACACGCTCTCCAGAGCGCGGTAGTAGCGGCGCTGCAGGGATCTGGGGCGGTGGAACCTCGGCCAGACCGCTTCACCCAGCCGCTCGTGGTCGCGCGCGATGGCGCGGATGTTGTCGAGCTTGTCGGCGAAGGAGACCGCCAGCAGCTCGCGCGGAGCCCGCCTCAGTTTGGCCACGGTGCGGCGCTTGCGCTCTTCCCAGGACAGCCGTGTATCGTCGGTCAAGGCCGCCACCAAGCGCACGACCGGGGCCGGGAAGACGCGCCGCAGCGCGGCTAGACTGGTGGCCGTGTCTTCAACAACGTCGTGGAGCAAGGCGGCTGCGGCCATCCGGCTGTCTCCCCGCAACTGCAGGACCGTGGCCGCCACTCCCAGGGGATGCAGGATGTAGGGCAGGTCCGTGCCTTTGCGTTTCTGCCCGGCGTGGGCGCGCAGGGCGAAGCGGAAGGCGCGGGTTAGGAGATCCTGATCCAGAACGGCAGGGCCCCCCAACGGAACCGCCGGCCCCCGCGGGGGGCCGGCGGTTGCGAGTCGCCTTCGGCGACTCGCCAGTCTTGAAGCAGGCATCTACTGCCCCATCATCCCCCTGTGCTTCTCGATCTCATCCTGCATCTCCTTGCCCATGTCCTCCATCTCGGAGATCTCCTTCTGGATCAGGTCCTCGGCCTTGAAGGGTTTGACGGGGGTGAGGATCTTGGCCTTTGACGGCTTGGCCGCGGGCGGCTCCGTCGCGGGCTTGGCCGCGGGCGGCTCGATGGACGGCTTGATCGCGGGAGGCTCGGGCGTGGGCTCCGGCGCGGGCTTGGCTTCAGCCGCCTTCTCCGCGACCGGAGGGACTACCGCCGGGGCGGGCTGGGTCTCGGTCTGCGGAGCGGGGACCGTGTAGCGCACGCCCGGGTCGTTCTTGGCGAGCCAATCCTTGACCACGTCGGCCTTGATGGAGAAGTTGACGCTGGTGATGGTCAGGCCGTCCTTGGCCTTGCGCGCCATGGAGGTGTTGACGCCGATCATGGCGCCCTGGTTGTTGAGCAGGGGTCCGCCGGAGTTCCCGCGGTTGATGCTGGCGTCGGTCTGGAACACGTCCTTGCCCTGGACGTCTCCCAGGTTCGCGATGACCGTGCTGACCACTCCCTGCGTCAGGGTCCAGAGCCCGCCCTGCTCCGGGTGGCCGATGGCGACCACCGGGTCGCCGGCTTCCACGGCCGAGGACTCGCCCAGAGGCACGGTCTTCAGCTCCCCGGGCTTGGCTTCGAGTTGGAGCAGCGCGAGGTCCAGAGCGCGGTCCCAGTTCACGACCTTGGCGGAGAGCGCGTTGCTGAGGTCCACCTTCGGGTCGCCCGTGATCTTGGCGGGCTTCAAGTAGACGTGGATGACTTCGTAGGGCTGCCGGGTGGAGGCCTGGAGGATCACGTGGGCGTTGGTGATGATGTGCCCCTGTTCGTCGATGATGCTGCCGGTCCCCATCTCGCCGGAGCCGGACTGGCTCACGGCCATGATGAGGACCACGGCCGGCCCCACGCGCTGGTAGATCTGGCGAGGGGAGATCTCCCCCCCGCCGGGAGCGGCGACCGCGGGAGAACCGGCCTGGACGGCGAGGCTAATGACCAGAATGGAAAGGAATTTCATGTCTGCACCTCCGCTGGATTCAGTCTAGCAAAACCCGGCCCGATCCGTACGCCGCAATCCGGTCACAGCCGGACGAGGCTGCGCCGCCTGGCCGCGTAGCGCGCGGTCTGCGTGTAGCCGGCCTCGCGGGCCAGGAGCAGGGCCGGGCCGAAGGAGCGCGCGACGTCCGCCGGGGCATGCGCGTCGGCGTTGATGAGGATGGGGATGCCGCGCCGGCGAGCTTGGCGCAGGAGCGCCGGCGACGGATAGGCCTCGCCGCAGGGCTGATGCCAGCCCGAGGTGTTGAGCTCCAAGGCCATGCCGGACTCCGCTATGGCGTCGAGCGCGGCCAGGGCGGCTTGCGGGGCCTCGACCTCCATCCGGCAGCCGAACTTCTTGGGGATGTCGAGGTGCGCCACGAAGTCGAAGGCGCGGCTGGCCGCGAGCTCAACGACAAGGCCCCAGTAGAGGTCCCATTTGACCTGGCGCTGCTCGGCCGTGAGCTTCTCCCAGGGTCTGCGGGTCTCATCCACCAGGAAGTCTCCCGCGAAATGCACGGAGCCGATGACGAAGTCGAAGTCGTGCCGGGCCAGGAGCCGGCGCGTCTCCGCCACGGTCTCCGGGAAGAAATCAGCCTCGATGCCGAGCCTGACCGGCAGCTGCGCGGTCCGGGCGGCGCGGCGCACCTCGGCCGCGTACTCTCCGAGGCGCCGCGGCGGCATGGCCCATCGGAAGGTCCGGCCCTCGGGATGGATGACCAGGTGATCCGAGATGCCGACCTCGTCGAGGCCCGCTTGCGCGGCGGACGCCGCCATGTCGGCGACGGACGCCTTGCCGTCGCTGAAGTCGGTGTGGTTGTGGTAGGAATCCATGCGGGGGTCCCCAGTATAACAGATTGAGAGGAAGCGGGCCCAAGGCGGCTGGGCCCTTTCCCGCGCAGGGATTTGGGCCTTTGGGGCCCCTGGTCGGGCCGGGACTCGTTTTTTTGGTATGATGTAGATGCTGCAGGGAGGTTGTGATGGGAGAATTCTCTCCGATGCATTGGCTGGTCGTGCTGGTCGTGGCGCTGCTGATCTTCGGGCCGAAGCGCATCCCCGAGATCGCCAAATCCTTGGGCGAGGGCATCCGCGAGTTCAAGAAGTCGATGCGCGAGGGGATGAGCGAGCCCGCCGTCGCCAAAGCCGAACCGGCGCAGATCGAATCGAAGGGCCAAATCGCCAAGCCCTGACGCGCTTCCTTCCTCCCCACCAATGACGAGGCCCCGGGAAGACCGGGGACCCGGCAACTGGATTCGTGTGCGTGTTGACACGCAGGGATGAGGGTGCTAAGATTTCGACATGGCCAAGATCCTGGTCTGCGAAGACGACGCGGCAGTCCTGAAGTTCGAGACCTCCATTCTGGCCAAGGCCGGTCATAAGGTCGTGGCCTGCGCCTCTGGCCTTGAGACGCTCAAGGAACTGGGCATCCAGCCCGACGATCCTTCCGCTGAGCTGCCCGACCTCATCGTGCTCGACATCATGATGCCCAGGATCGATGGATACGCCGTCGCCACCATCATGCGCAACAGCGCCCGCACCCGCGCCATCCCCATCCTTGTCGTCTCAGCGCTGTCCGATCTACGCACGTCTTTTTCGGACACGGAAAGCGTGGACGGATTCATGACCAAGCCCTTCACCAAGGAGGGCCTCATCGACAACGTGGCCAAGCTCCTCGATCCACGCAAGGCCCGGGCCTAGAAGTCTACCGGCTTCCTCCCGCACCCGCGACCGCGACGACCCCCAGCGCTGATCCCTACGAATGGGAAAAGGTCCCGGCGTTGTCGGATGACCCTGGGGGCTCCGTGCTCAGGACCTTTCCACCGATGCAAATCCGTGTCCCCGAGAGGAATCGAACCTCTATCGCCTGCTTAGAAGGCAGGAGCTCTATCCATTGAGCTACGGGGACGAATTGTATCGGCGACTAAAGATAAAAATACAATTTTTACTGCTTGCGCGTCGAATGCGTATCGAGCTAGGCGCCGATGCCGCGATGAGCATCCCTCGTCTTTAGGACTGCGCGTAGCGCCGCGTCTTGACCCAAGCGCGGCGCTCTTTCTTGACGTACTCGAGGTAGAAGGCGTTGGCCACGACCAGCGGCCAGAGCTGGCAATAGGTGAAGTACATCGCCATGCAGTACAACATGTTCGCGGGCGAGTCCTCGTGGGGCTCGCGCGAGATCATCAGCATGATCTCCGCGGCGAAAAGGCAGTAGGCGGCGAGCCAGACCTCGAGGTACGGACCCGGCACGGGGATCGAGACCAGGTTGGTCGCCGACAGCGCGAACAGCAGCGCCGAGACGACGATCGCGGCGAGGAACACGTAGTAGAGCGCCAGGAAGTAGAACATCTCGAAAGCCAGCGCCTTGTTCTTGGCCTTGCCCACGCTCAAGAAGAATTTGTGCATCAGATAGAAGGTGCCGCGCGCCCAGCGTGTGCGCTGCTTGAACCACGTGCGCAGGTCCTCGGGCTCCTGCTCCCAGGTCGTCGAGTAGGGCACGAACTTGATGCGGTGCCCCGCCTCCAGGATGCGCAGCGACAGCTCGGCATCCTCGGTCAAAGCCTCCTCGTCCCAGCCGCCGACCTCGTCGAGCACGTCCCTGCGCACGATGAAGTTGGTGCCCGGCAGCGTGGCGATCTTGAGCAGCTTCCAGCGGCCGGCCTGCACGATCCATTGGAAGCTCAGGCCTTCGATGTTGATGAAGCGGGTGAGCAGGTTCTTCTTGCGGTTGAGCGTGCGGAACTTGCCCAGCGCGGCGCCCAGGCCCGGCTCGAGCTCGAACTGCGCCGCCAGGTAGCGCAGGGCCGCCGGCTCCGGCTGATTGTCGGCGTCGTAGACGCCGATCAGGGCGTGCCGCGCCAGCTTCAGGCCCCGGTTGAGCACGGCCGCCTTGCCTTTCCCCCCTTCGCTTGCCGGCACGTGGACGACGCGCAGGCGCGAATGACGCTCGGCCAGCCGGTCGAGGATCGCCGCCGTGCCGTCGGTCGAAGCGTCGTCGAGCAGGATGAGCTCGAGCTGGTCCTGCGGATAGTCGGACGCCAGGAGCGTCTCGACCGTGCGCTCGATCACGAGCTCCTCGTTGTGCGCCGGGATCAGCAGGGACACGCCGGGCAGGTCCGGGTGCGAGGCGTCGAGCCGCCGTCTCTCGCGCGCGGCGTCGCGGCTGTAAAGGTAGCCGGCCATGGTCAGCACGAACTGGTAGACGAGCATGGTCCAGATCAGCGCCACGGTCGCCAGGAAGACCAGCTCGGCGATGATGCCCGCCCCGTTCTCGATCATGCGGCGGCCCCCTTGCGCAGCCAGCGGCGCAGGGCCTGCAGGCGCCGTTTGAGCGTCGTCAGCGCGAACAAGAGGGCCAGCAGGCCGCTCGAGACCAGGCCGAACAGGACGATCAGCGAGGCCAGGATCAGGCTCGTGTAGCGCACGGCATAGCCCAAGGTCGCCTCGCTGACGCCGGTCAGGCGGTGCTGGCCGGGCGGCGCCACCACGGTGTAGCCGCTGTCCCCGCGCAGGATGGGGAGGGCGGCCGGCTTCCCGTCGATCAGCACCCGGGAGAAGGGGTTGTTGAACAGCATCGCGCAGCGGCCCGGAGACGAATATTCCACCTCGAGTCCGCGGCCGCGCGGCCGCGCGTCCAGGAGCTCTCCCGAGATCGACAGAAGCCGCGTCTCGAGTTCGCTGGTGTCGAACCAGGAGCGCCTGGAGCCGGCCAGCGTCAGCCGATGCTCGCCGGACGGGATCAAAATCTCGCCTTTGTCCGAGGCGGGCCAGGGCTTTCCGTCGAGCCAGAGTTTGGAGGTGCGGTCGTCGAGCTCGAGGGTCACCGTGTACGGCGCCTGGATGACCCAGGCCGAGCCGTCCTTGCGCACGCCGGCCTTCTCGGCCATCGCGTACGGCAGGATGTCCCAGTCCTGCTCGGACACGCTCGATTCGGAGTAGAGGCAGACCCTCGGCGTCTGCCCGGCCGCCACCTGCCACAGGCGCAGCAGCTCGGAGCCGGTCTGCTGCGCCGTCGCGAATCCGACCTGTCCCGGGGGATGGACGGGCAGGACGTTGATGTCGATCAAGAACTGCCGCTTCAAGCCCAAGCCGCGGTAGCGCGCGCCGAGCGCCGCGTAGCGTTCGGGCGGCTTGGACCAATCCCGGGCTGGGTCCTCGACCTGCAGAGCGGCCTGGTGGAGGTTGACCGCCGCGATCGTGCCGGAGCCGTCGATGCCGAGCTCGTCCGACAGCTCCGGATGGCCGAAGACGTCGATGAGGGTGACGATCGTCTCCCAGGAGCGGCCCCGACCGCGGCTCACCTCGTCGACGGCTCCCAGGACCGCGCGCAGCTGCCGCCGGTTCTCGAAGCGGCGGTAGTCGTAGAAAGCCTTGAGCCCGGCGCCGTCCTTGGCCCAATGGTGCGGCGAGGCGGCGTCGAACAGCTCGATCGGGTCGAACCCGCTCTGCTTCTGGAAGCCGGCGCGCGCCGGCGCGGAGAACGGCGTGAACGACTCCGGGTGCGCGGGCCCCTGCGACTCGAAAGCGAGCTCAGCCACGTCGACGCCGTCCCAGTCGTTGGCGAGCAGGAAGCGCTTGAGGTCGTCCAGGGCCGCTTTCAGGCACTGCGGGTTCTGGAGGTCCATGAGGAAGCGCCAGCCCAGATGGGCGTCGGTCAGCCGCGCGGTCTTCTCCCGCCACTCCGGATGGCGGTTCCAGAAGTAGTCGCTGATGTGGGGCCACTCCAGCCAGGCGTACACGAGGATGCCGTTCTGGTGCGCGACGCGGATGAGCCGCGCGTAATCGTAGCTGTACTTATCGTAGAAGTGCCAGGCCGCGGCGTGCACCGCGCGGATGCCCGAGCGCCGCCAGAGCGGGACCAGGCGCTCGATGCTGATGCTGTTGCGATAGCCCGGGTCGAAATACGCATCGGCGCCTCGGCGCTTGACCATGGGCCGGACATGGAACTCGCTGATCAGCAGGTACGGCAGCCCCGGGAAGCGGCCGTAGCCGCCGCCGGTCAGCGGGTCGTAGAGCGGCGCGAAATACAGGAAGCGGCCCTGGCCGAGCTCTCCGCCGACGACCAGCGGATGGCCGAGGTCGCGGTCGGCGTAATAGACGCTGTCGTCCTCCACCTCCGGCTGCGCTACCCAGGGCACGGCCGGGTGGTCGGCCCAGCGGTTCTCCTCGTTGGCGAAAACGCGGCTGGTGACGGAGTTCACCACGGAGGCCTCGCCCAAGCGCACGCCGAGCGCCCGCGACAGCGGACTCTCGCCGTCGGTCACGAGCGTGATGCCGCCCTTGACGGTCCGCGCGATGCGCTCGGCCTGCTCCGCCGACAGCGCCCGGGCGGAAGCCGACGGCACGACCAGCAGCGTGAACTGGTCGAAGCCCTCCGTCTCCTGCGTCAGCCGCGAGAGCTCGAGCTTTTCGACGGTGAAGCCCGCGCTGTCGAGCGTGGAGCGGAAGCTCTCCTGGTCCTTGGCCTGCTCGCCGCGCGCTTTGGGGTTCCAGAGCAGCACGGTCTGGACCGGCTCCTGCGCGACGCGGCCGGCCACCACCGACTCCCAGCGGCGCTGCAGGCCGGTGAAGTCTCCCTTGGCCAGCCGCACCAGCCGCCCCAGCAGGCTGGGCGGCGTCGTCTCCTGGCGCAGCGCGACGTAGGTCTGCCCCGGCAAGAGCTCGACTTCACGGCGGAGCGTGCCGGACTCGGCCACTCTCGAGACCTTCTGCCGGACCAGCTCCCCGTCGCCGCCGAAGACGCGCTCGACGAGGTAGCCGCCGCTGCCGGAGACCTCGGCCGTGCCCCCGCGCGTGGCGACGACCTCTCCGGCCCCGTGCGTCATGTTGGGCAGGCGGCGCAAGTCGAAGAAGCGGAAGCCGCGCTGCTCGATGCCTCCGATCAAGGCGTCCAGCAGCGCGGGCTTGAGGAACGGATGGTAGAAGAAGCTGGCATAGCCGTCGCGCACGACCCAGGCCGCGTCGGCCGCCTTGAGGATGGCGTCGGGCGTCGGGTTGTCCCGCGGGACGTAGGAGAGGTCCTCGGGGATCACGTACTGCCCGTAGAGGTCGACCACCGGGTACGGGAACAGCTGGTCGGTGCCCAGCGCGTTGACGACGAGACGTCGCTCGAACACCGTGTCGAAATAGCGCCGCATCACGCGGTAGTCGACCTGGGAGGCCGCGTAATGCGGCGTCTCCCAGGCGATCGGATAGAGGCCGGCCAGCGCGGACTCGCGCAGCGCGTGCTCGAGGCGGTGGGCCACGAACGCGTCAGAGTCGTCGCGCACGGGGCGGTCGGCGAAGTCGTCCCAGAACTCGTAGTCGTCGGTCGTAACGCCGCGGCGCTGGTGCGTGTAGCCGTGCAGGATCGGCGCGCCGCCCTGCCGCACGTATCTCTGGAGCTGGGCGAGGACTTCCGGCATGTCGGCCAGGCGCAGATACAGCCGCTCCGTGGGATTGACGTAGGTCGGCACGAAGCCGAAAGCGAACGGGATCTTGTGGCGCCGGATCACCTCCAAGGTCGCGGCGAGCTGCGCGGGACGGGAGAGCGCGTTGATGTCCTCGATGCGCAGGATCGCGCGGTGGTCCTCGGCGTGGTCGATGCCCAGGATGTCGTGCAGGACGTCGGCGAAAGCCAGATACCGGTCGCCCTCGCTGGCGTAGGAGAACGGCGAGTCGGCCACGAGCCAGAAGCGCCCGCTCTGCACGATGTAGGGGACCCGCAGCGACGTGCGGCCGGTGGCCCAGGCCACGACACGGGCCTGGCGCGGGTCGACGACGCGCACGATGTTGGTGTCGGGATCGCCCTTGTCGAGCATGCGGCCTTTGTAGACGACCTGGCTCAACGGCGCGTTCTCGAAGAAGCGCACGTAGGCCAGCCCGTGCCGGCGCAGCGCGCCGTAGCGGTCGAGCTGCCCGTGCTGGTTGCCGAGCCAGCAGAACGGGCGGTCGCTGCGCGGCGCGTCGCGCAGCAGCGCGTCGGGGACCTGGTAGTGCTTGCGGTAGACGATGCTGAAGACGGCGGCGTAGGCCTTCCAGTCGCCCTCGCGGTACTGCTCGAGCGTGCGCAGGGTGCGCCGCGTCGTGAAATGGCCGAGCAGGTTGGCCACGTATCGTGCGTCGATGCGCGCGGGGTTGGAATCCCGCTCCGGCCCCTCGTAGAGGATGAGCACGGAGGGCCCGGCGGCCAGCTGCGGCGCGGGCGCCGGGCCGGCACCGCGGGCTGCCAGCGCCGCGGTCAGCAGGACAGCGCTGATCAAAGTGCTAATCAAGGAAATCCAGGATGTGCTTGACGATGCGCAGCCCGGCGCGGCCGTCGCCGAACGGGTTGCGGACCGCACGGCGCCGGCCTTGCGCGAGGAAGCGGCGCGCGGTCCGCACGATCCTGGCCTGATCCGTGCCGGCCAAGGCCGCCAAGCCCGTGCGCAGCACCTCGGGACGCTCAGTGACCTCGCGCAGGATCACGACGGGCACGCCCAAGCTCGGCGCCTCCTCCTGCACGCCGCCCGAGTCGCTCAAGATCAGATCGCAGGCTTTGGCCGTGTGGATGAAGACCGGATAGCTCATCGGCGGCGTCAGTAGGATGCGCGGGTGGGCTAGGTGCTTCTCGGCCGGGCTGCGCACGTTCGGGTTCGGGTGGACCGGATAGATCAAGCGCAGCCGCGGCTGCTCGCTCAGCAGCTGCCTGACGGCGGCGAACACCTCGCGCACGGGCGCGCCGAAGCTCTCGCGCCGGTGCATCGTCATGAGGACCTTCGGGCCGTCGCAGGCCAGGAACCGCTCGAGAGGCGCCGGAAAGTCGGCCGGCTTGCGCTTGAGCAGCCACTGTACGGCGTCGACCACGGTGTTTCCCGTGACGTGGATCTTGCGCGCGGGCAAGCCTTCCGCTAGCAGGTTGGCGCGGCTCCCGCGCGTCGGCGCGAACATGAGATCGGCCACGCGGTCGATCAAGACGCGGTTGCCTTCCTCGGGGAACGGCCGCGTCAGGTCGAAGGAGCGCAGCCCGGCCTCGACGTGTCCGACCGGCACGCGCTGATAGAACGAACAGAGCGCGGCGCCGAGCGCGGTCGTGGTGTCGCCCTGGACGAGAACGAGCGCCGGTTTCTCCCGGCGCAGCACCGGCGCCAGACGTTCGATGCTCCGAGAGAGGACCTGGGCGGGCGTCTGGTCGCGGCGCATGAGGTCGAGGTCGTAATCGAGCTTGAGCCCGAAGGTCTCGATCATCTGGTCCATGAGCCCGCGGTGCTGCGCCGTGCCGACGACCGTCGCGCGCAGGCGCGGGGAGGACCGCAGCGCGGCCACGACCGGAACCATCTTGACGACTTCGGGGCGGGTTCCTACGACGACCAGGATGTTTGGGCGAGCCATTGAGGACGTGGTCAGTTTAGCAAATCGGCTTTTCCAGCGGACCATATAGTATGACTACCTGACCGAAACGGCCTACCCCAAGAGCAGCCAGCGGGGGCTGACTCTCCGCGTCAATAATCCGGAGCGGGCTTTTTGAGGAGGAAGAGGGCGGCGCTCTATTTCGGAGCCAGGAACACGTGAATGGCGCGGACCTTCCTGCCTTCCATGATGATGCTTATGGGGTCTCCCGATTTGAAATCGGCGAGCGTGATTCCCTTGTGATTGCTCCCCTTGTCCAGTTGGGTCCCGGCGGACAGAGCGAATCTCCTGGTCTTCCCCGTTTCGGTTCTGACTACGAGCTTCCGGTTCTCCGCGTCGACCGAGCGCACCGTCCCGAACAGCTTGGTCCTGGTGGCGGCTTTCTGCGCCTGCCTGACCCCGGCGGACTGCTGGATCGCGGCGGGTTGGGCTTGCGAGCCTTGTCTCTCCCCTGCGCCCGCGGTTTGAAACAGCAGGCAAAAAAAGACGGCGGCGGCTATTTCCAGAGTTGCCACCAATCCTTCCCCGGCTGGGGAACCGTGGCGGCCTCGTGCGTCCGCGGCGCTTGGGGATTGCTCGCCGTCGCCGCCTGCGGCGCGCCGGGCTTAAGCATCATGGGCTTGCCGCAACAGACCGGCGCGGAGCTCTGCGCCTGCCCGTACAACCTCTTGTGGACCTTGGCCACGGCACATTCGTACTCCGGCATATGAGGTTCCTCCTGGTCGGGGATCAACTCTTCGGCGTCACGGCCTTCGGCTGATGGGATGTCGACGGTTGGACCGCAGCAGGTTTCACGGAACATCGCGCCAGCACCATGGGCTTGCCGCAGCATTGCGGCGGCGGCGTCTGCGGCGCACCGCAGGATTCCCTGTGGCCATTATTCACGGCGCACACATATTCCACTGGCATGTCGATCCCTCCTGTTCCGTGTCTTCGGATCATGGTGCGCCCAGCACCTTAAGGACTGTGTCTGCGTCCGGGGCTGTCCTCAGTTGGTAGATCGTCTTGTCGTTGCACATGGTCCTTCTGGCCCACAGCGGGATGTCGTAACCCGGCTCACGGATGGGCCTCAAGAACAGCGCGACGACGAAGATGCGGTTCTCGATGTCCCCCTCCGGTTGCAGTCCGACCGGGGAGATCCCCAGCGCCACGCGTTGCCCTACGGATTCTCTGAGCCGGTGGTGGAGGAAGGCCAATCCTGGATGGTACTCGACGGAGCGAAGATCGAGCCCTTTCTTGAGGCTCTCGGCGATCTTCGCGCTTCTGAGGATGATGTCGCCGGCGCCGTGCAGAGCTTTGGGCACGAGTTCATCGAGGGCGTCCCGCAGCGTCGCAGACTTGAGCGGCAGGATGATCGAGTTCGGGCTGAATCTCGGGGCCTGCTTTTCGCTATCGCCGCGAGCGTGCCCGGGAGTCGCTTCCTGATTTTTGGTCATATGCAAATATGAAATATTGCTTATATGAACATTATAGCATATGATGGTTTGCCGCCGGCTGACGGCAGCCTCCAGCGCGGCCTCTCGCTCCCCGCGTTGGCGCGGCCGCGGTCGAAAATGGTAATAATCTTCAGGGCGCCCGGCGCCCTTGCCGATTTTCATAGAAGGAGCCAGCCATGGCCATCAAGATAGGCAGCCGTTCCCTCACCATCGAGGACGTCGTGCGCGTCGCGCGCCACGGCGAGCCGGTCGAGCTCTCGGCCGAAGCCGTGGAGCGGATCAAGAAGTGCCGCGGCATGCTGGAGAAGAAGATCCAGGCGCGCGAGATCATGTACGGGGTCAACACCGGCATCGGCGAGTTCTCCGAGGTGGTCCTCAACGACGATCAGGTCCAGCAGTTCCAGCGCTACCTCATCTACAACCACGCGGCCGGCATCGGCAAGCCCGCGCCCATCGAGCACGTCCGGGCGGCTCTGCTCTCCCGCATCGCCGTCCACTGCCACGGCCACTCCGGCTGCCGGCCCGAGATCACGCAGACCTACGTCGCGATGCTCAACCAGGGCGTGACCCCCGTGGTGTGCGAGAAAGGCAGCGTGGGCGCCTGCGGCGACCTCTCCCCCATGAGCCAGGCCGCGCTCAGCCTCATGGGCGAGGGCGAGAGCTTCTACCAGGGCCAGCGCATGCCCTCCAAGGACGCCTTCGCCAAGGCCGGCATCCCGGTCCCGGGCCTGCAAGCCCGCGACGGCCTGGCCTCCATCAACGGCTCCAACCTCATCACCGGCATCGGCTGCCTGGCCCTCTACGACGCGGAGCGCTGGGTGAAGCAGGCCGAGATCGCCTGCGCCATGAGCCTGGAAGCCCTCATGGCCAACATGCGGCCCTACGACACCCGCCTGCACGAGCTGCGCGGCTTCCCGGGGGCCGTGACCTGCGCCGCCAACATCCGCTCCGTCATCACGGGCTCCGACCTGGTCACGGGCAAGCTCAAGGTCAAGGTCCAGGACGCCTACTCCATGCGCTCCTCGCCCCAGGTCATCGGCGCCTGCCGCGACCACATCGCCCACACCCGCAGGCAGCTTGAGATCGAACTCAACGGCGTGGCCGACAACCCCATCTTCCTGCCCGAGAGCGACACGGTCCTCACCGGAGCCAACTTCCAAGGCACCCCCGTCAGCATGCCGTTGGACATGCTCGGAGCCGGCGTCACCATGGTCAGCGTCCTCTCCGAGAGGCGCCTCAACCGCCTCCTGAACCCCGCCCTGAGCGTGAAGCTTCCCGCCTTCCTCACCAAGGGCGCGGGGATGTTCTCCGGGCTCATGCTCAGCCAGTACACGGCCGACACCTTGATCGTGGAGCAGCGCATCCTGAGCACGCCCTCCTGCATCCAGTCCATCCCGGCCGCGGCCGACCAGGAGGACTTCGTGAGCATGGGCATGAACGGGGCCCTCAAGACCCGGCAGATCCTGGACAATGCCAACGGCGTGCTGGGCATCGAGCTCATCGCCGCGGCCCAAGCCCTCGACTTCCGCGAGTTCTCGCCCGGCAAGGGCACGCAGGCGGCCAAGGCCGCGGTGCGCAAGGTCGTCGCGCACCTCGACGTGGACCGGCCGCTGTTCACCGACCACAACAACATGATGGCCGCGGTCGGGCGCTGCGAGGTCCTCGATGCGGTCGAAGCCGCCGTCGGGCCGCTCAAGAGCTCCTGGTAGGGTATGCCCACTCATCGCTTGGCAGTCGTTCTGGCCTTATGCCTCAGCGGGACCGCCGCGTCGGCCGGGTCGGTCCAGCCCCCTGTGATTCCCGGTGCGGATCAAGAGGCCGTGATGAGCGCGGTCTGCGGCGCCAAGCCGGCGCAGGACGATAAAGGGAAGTCCATCTGCAAAGCCTGCCCGGCCTACACGACGTTCGGGAAAGACCAGGGCAGCAAAGACAGCTTCGTCCTGAGACGGATCGACCGCGGAGCCTTCACCGCGCCCAAGCCGCAGGCCCTGGCGGTCATGGACGGCTGCGAGCCTCATGCGGCGGATCTCGGCGGGACCGTCCTTTTGGAACGGACCGACCGGGGCTGGCAGCGGCTGGGATACTTCGTCTCCTTCATGCCTTCCAAGTGCGTGCAGCTCGCAGGCAAGGACGGGGCGGGCCCTCTGGTCTGCTCCCAGACCGATGTATACAATGGCGGCCGTTCGGGCACTGGGGTGGAACTCGTGCGATTCAAGGGTCAGACCTTGAGCCGGGAGAACCTGCTCAAAGGGCTGGGCGGGAAGATCACCGGCCTGACCAGCGGCATGAGCGATGACCTCTGCTGGGATTGGACGCTGGGTCTCGGGAAAGACGTCGCTCAGCCCGAGCGCGCCGTCCTGCTGGAGATCCAAGGCTCCAAGCGCCAGCCCAATGACGATGAGTCGGGCTCGGAGATTTGCGAGGGAGATAACGGGTCCGGCGAGAAACGCAGCTTCAGCCTGCGCTACCTCTTCGACGGCGCCGGCATGACCCTCGATCCGAAGAGCCAGGGCCAGATGTCAGGACTCCGGAAGTTCCTCGCTGCGCCGAAGAATAGGGAATAAAGGCTAGAGCGCGTCGAGGAGTTCCGCCAGGAAGGCGGCGCGGTCCCAGGCATCCACGTAGACCGACAGCCCCAGGCGCACCGCCACCAGCTTCAGAGACGGTATCACGGTGACGACCTGGCCCTCGTGGCCCAGCGCGTGGAAGGCGTCCGCCGGGAGGCGCTTGGCGGCATCGGTCTCCCCCCCGAAATCCCGGGAGAGCTTGAGCCACCAGTGCGCGCCGTAGCGTCCGTCCGGCGACTGCGGCGTGGGAGTCCGGCTGTAGGCGACCCAGCCTTCGGGCAGGACCCGGCGGCCGTTCCAGAGCCCGTCCTGGGCGTAGAGCAGGCCGAAGCGCGCCCAGTCCCGGGCCGTCGCGTACATGAACGACGAACCCACCAGGTCGCCCGCCGCGTCCGGCTCGATGAGCGCGCTGCTCATGCCCAGGGGCTCGAAGAGCGCTTGCCGCGGGAAGGCCAGGTAGTCCTCCTGGCGCGCGAACGCGTTGCGCACGACCCGCGAGAGGACGTTGGTGGTCCCGCTCGCGTAGGCCCAGACCGCGCCGGGCGCCGCGCGCAGGCGCTTGGCCGCGGCGAACTCCGCCGCCGCCCCTCCGGAGAAGAGCATCCGCGTCACGTCCGAGAGCGGGTCGCTGTAGACCTCGGCGAAGGCCAGCCCGCTGCGCATGCGCAGAAGATCGTCGAGCGTGATCCTCGAGCGGGGGTCGCCGGGGCCGCTCCACTGAGGCAGGAGGCTCCCGCCTTCCAGGGCCAGGCGCTTCTCGCCCACGAGGATGCCGGCCAAAGCGCTCAGCACGGCCTTGGTCATGGACCAGCCGCACAGCGGCATGTCCGGGCCGAAGCCGGGGGCGTAGCGCTCGGCCAGGAGACGTCCGCCTTGGACCACGAGCGCGGCCCGGGTGCGGCGCAGACGCCGGGGCGAAGGCTCGCTGAACTGCCGCTCCAGGACCCGCGCCAGGGGCCCCGGCCCGGTCACCGGCTGCGCGGGCTCTCCCCCCGGCCAGTCGCCCCTCGGCAGAGGCCCGGCCTCTGGAAGAGAGGCCGGCTCGAGCCTGAGCGCCTGCGCGGCCTTGGTCAGAGTGACTCCCAGGCCGGGCCGGAACACGGCGCGGCGGCCGCAGAGGCCGAAGAGCGACGTCGTGACCTCGCGCCGCTGCCGGTCCACCTCGGCGCGGAAGACCCGCATGATGCGGTACTTGTCGACGGACACGTCCTCGCGTAGCACCGCCTCGGGTCTGCGGCCCGACACGAACACGGCCGAGCCCAGGACCTTGGCCTTGTAGCCGGCCCCGACCGCGGCGATGCGCAGCAGGCGCCGCAGGCCCCAGACGGCCGCCAGAAGCAGGGCGGCCGCTGACCAGAAGACCATGCCCTGTCTCCGCAGGGTCCTACTTCGCCGTGTAGATCTTCTGCCGCGGGAGCTGATCCGGCGGCACGCCCAAAGCCAGGGCGATGTCGCGCAGCTTGGCTTGGATCTTGACCGTGTTCTTGGGGCCCATGCGCAGCAGGTGCTTTTGGGCCGCGTTCAGGTCCTCGAGCTGGACGTCGGGGAGCGGCGCGATGGAGAAGGATATCACCTTCTCCCGCAGAGGGATGTCCCGTTCCACCACCGGCGTCTTGAGCAGCGACTCGATGGCCTTGACCACAGTGGCCTGGAAATCGCGCGGGGGAGCGCTGAGCTCCTTGGAGGCGGCCTGGAAGTAAGGGGTCATCTCCTTGATCAGGGCGGCCGCGGCCTGGGCGTCGACGGAAGCGACCACGCCGGCCACCAGGTCGTAGCGGGCGTAGCTCTTGGGATCGATGAAGAGCGCGCCCTTGACTTTCTTGACCTTGAACTTCTTCCCCGGCGACCAGAATCCCAGGCTGTCCCGCGGGCTGGTCCCGTCCGCGACGCAGAACACCGCGGCGGCCAGGCGGCGCACCAGGTCCTCGGTCTTCAGCCAAGCCGCGAACTTGGGCAGGGAGGAGAGCATCTTCGCCTTCTCGCGGAACACGTCGTCGCTGTGCGCCAGGTCGATGACCGGCGGCGCGGGGATGACCAGCGGCGCCTGGGGCGCGGCGGCCGGTGCCGCCGGGGCCGGAGCGGCCGGCGCCGCGGCCTGCGGAGCCGGCGCGCTGCGGGAGCGCTGCCAGAACAGCGCGCCGCCCACGACCACGCAGGCCGCCACGGCCAATCCGATGAAAAGCCCCTTCTTGTCTCCCACGTTCCCTCCAGAAAAAA
The DNA here is from genome assembly GCA_026388095.1 of Elusimicrobiota bacterium. Lineage (NCBI taxonomy): Bacteria > Pseudomonadati > Elusimicrobiota > Elusimicrobiota bacterium. The sequence goes on from JAPLKL010000010.1 coordinate 26,124, forward strand.
GCGCTGCGCCTATCTTATCATAACGCGGCGCGGCCGGACTGACCCCGGACTGCCTGCGCCGCCGCCCGGGATGATACCATGCGGCCATAAACTTGCCTCCGGGCGCGGCCGTAAGGAAATCCGTCCGGCCGGCACCTGCGGAACTTCCGATGCCGCAGGCGCGGGAATCATCTGCGGCGTGGTGGTCTTGAACGGCGCCTTCGCCGCCCTCTTGGACCAGTTGGCGCGCCATGAGCTCCTCCACCGCCACTACGACTCGGCTCCGGGCACGCCGGGCGCGGACGACAACGCCAGCGGCGTCGCCGTGCTGCTGGAGACCGCCCGGCTGCTGCGCGAGCGGCCCTACTCCGGCCGCGCGGTCCGGTTCGTCGCCTTCGACGCGGAGGAGCCGCCGGCCTTCGGGACGCGGGACATGGGCAGCCTGCGCTACGCGGACGACCTCAAGGACAGCGGCGTGCGGACACGGGGGATGATCAACCTGGAGATGGTGGGCTATTTCAACCCCAAGCCTGGGGCGCAGCTCTTCCCGCCCTTCCTCCAGCTCTTCTACCCGGACCGGGGGGATTTCGTGGGCTTGGCCGGGAACCTGCGCAGCCTGGGCCTGGGCCGGGCCTTTGCCCGAGCCTGGAAAGAGGATGGCCGCGTGCTCCTGCTTGCCCGCGACCTTGCCGTTCATCTTCTCCACTATGGTCATCTCCGACCAGCTCAATTTTTGGTACGCGGGCTGTCCGGCTCTCATGCTCTCGGACACGGCCTTCTTCCGCAACTCGAACTACCACGAGTACAGCGACACGCCCGAGAAGCTCGACTACGAGAGGATGGCGGCGCAGACCGAGGCCCTGGCGCGCATCCTGAGCTCCGGGCTCTGAAAAGGCGGCTTAGCTGCTCAACGCCGGCCGCCGTCTCCCGCTCCACCAAGCGGCCGCATAAAAGAAGACGGCGAGCCCGTACATCGCCTTGAATCCCACGATCAAAGTCCCGTACTCGAGCAGGCCGCCGATGACGGAGCCGAGCACGTTGAAGCCCAAGGATTCTCCCGGGGCTCCCGTCCGCTCGAAGAAACGGGCGAAGGCGATGTTGGTGAAGAAGAACGTCGACGAGATGACCAGGGCCGTCAGGGCCCCGTCCCAGAGCGGGCGGGCCAGGAGGCCGGACGGCCAGCAGGCGGCGAGGACGATCGATCCGAACAGCCCAGCCCAGGTCCAGGACTCCCTCGGGGCGAGCCGGTTCTGAAGGCACCAGACCGAGAGCAGGACCATGGTCAGGACCCCGGACACCGCGATGCTGGTGACCAGCCAGGTGGACCCGAACGCCAGCGCGAGACGATTGAGATTCTTGACTTCGAGGAGCAGGAACCCGGCCCCCAGGAGAAAGAAGGTCGCGTTCGAGCGCGTCGCGGCCAGCCGGCTCGGCATGGCGAGGCTCACCCCCGCGATTGAAATCCCCAATATCAAAAGAAGCGCGATCGCGTAGTCGCGCGAGATCGTCCGGTCCTGATAGTACAGAAACGGCCAATCGTCAGTCGGCACCGGCGTGGGCTTGAGCGTCTCGTAGACCCGGTCGATATCGTTGAACCCGGGCATGGTTCGGGATGGGGCCGCGTGCGGCCCGATGACCATGAGATGCCCGCCGTCCCCGTAGCCTCCCGCCGGGTAGTTGTAGATCGCAGGGGGGTGCCCGAAGCCGCCGGCCAGCATGCCCTGCAGCTTCTTGGCCACCCAGGGGCGGCCGACATAGAAGCTCAGGCACAAGACACCGTCCTCTTTCAGCGCCGAGCGGATCTGGCGCATGCTCTCGACGGTGTACATGAAGTTGTCCTGCCGGACGTTCGACAGGCTCGAGAACAGCCGGTGGGAGTCGAGCCAGCCGATGACGACCATGTCGTAGCGGCGTCCGGGGTTCTTCAGGAAGAACCGGGCGTCGTTGAGGAAGACATGGACTCGCGCGTCCGCGTACGGGCGCTCGGGATGTCGACGCAGCCCGATGTCGTAGATGAGAGGATCGAGTTCGACGGCGTCGACGCGCGCGGCGTCGTGGCGCAGGGCGGCGGCCACGTCGTTGCCCGTTCCGGCTCCGAGGACGAGCACCTCGGGGGCAGTCTTGCCCGAGATCTCGTAGGGGAAGTCGTAGATCCGGCCCCAGTCGCGCAACCACGGGTCCCGGCTCGTCCACTGGCGGGAGAGGTTCAGCCCGTATTGATGGTAGTCGTTGTTGACCTCGACACCGAACGACCCGGATCCTGCAGGCGGGATCGCAGAGAGCCTGATCTTGTAGTAGGGCGACCACAGAGAAGTCTTCTGCTGGGCGTGGACGACGACCACCGAGAGGACGGCCAGCAGGCCCGTCGCGGCCAGCGCGCGCCGATGGCGGCGGGCGAGCAGCGCCAGCGCCAGGAAGACGACGATGAACCAAGCGGTGGGCGTCGTCTGCCAGAAGCTGAACAGGCCGAAGAGCGCGGTCCCGAACAGGCTTCCCGCGATGTTGACCGTGTAGCCGCGCAGGGGAGCCAGGCCGTTCATCTCGGCTCCGAGCCGCTGCCCGATGCAGGTGAACAGGCACGCGACGCCGGCATAGACCGCCGGAACGATGAAGAAGCCGTGCGTTGGTCCCTTGGAGGAGAATATGTAGTCGGCGCCGAAGGGACTGGCGATCGTCGCCCCGTCGTAGAGCCGGCACACGAGGATCAGCAGGACGAGGACCGCAGCCGCCCAGCGGGAAAAATCGCGGCGCGAAGACAGCATGCAGCCGAGGCCGAAACCCAGGAAGCAACTGATCAGGATGATGTTCGAGTAGTACGCGGTGATGGAGATGCTGGCTGTGATCCACCGGATCAGGACGAACTCGAGGAACAGCAGGAGGGCGCTGACAATGAACAGGTCGAGGCTCGCGGCGGACTTGTCCCTCATGCGGCTGCGCCGCGGGCCCGGCAGGGGCAATCCAGCCCACGCAGCAGCCCGTAGTCCTGGCTGCTGGAAAAGGCCCGCAGCGCGGCTCTGACGCGTCCGTCGCAGCGGCCGCAGTTCCGGAAGGTCCCCCCCCGCACCGCCAGCCCCTCGGTGTGCAGACCCACGTGGATGGGCAGCCCGGAGCCTTCCAGGCGCGAGACGATGTCCACGATGGACCACAGCCTCGGCGGCTGGTACTTCCTGGAGCGGAACTCCTTCTCCAGAGCCGAGCCGCGCGCCACATAGGTGGGATTGAGATGGGCTTCCATCCCCAGCTTCAGGCGGCGGCCCGTGGCGCGCAGATGCCTCAAAGTCCGGACCGCTTCCGCCACCGCCTGCTCCTCGCTCAGCGCCGCGTCAGGCTTGATGAGCACGTAGGCCTTCAGGCGCACCCCCTTGACCGAGCAGAGCCGGGCCAGCTTCTGGAAGGTCTCCTCGCTCAAGCCTTTGCGCAGCACCTTGTTGCGGATGCGCTCGTTGGCGGTCTCGTAGCCTACGGCCACGGTCAAGCGGCGGCCGCCGAGCCGGGCCTTGAGCCCATCGAGCTCCCAGCCTTCCACGAACTCGGCGCGCGTGTCCAAGGAGACTTCGGCCAGCTCCGGGAAGTCGGACAATCTCTCGAAGAGATGCCAGAGGGCCGCGGTGGGCAAGGTGCGCTGGTCCAGGACCGAGCCCGAATTGTAGACCGTGACGCGGCGGATGCTGCGGCGCTGCCTCGCCGGGATCGCGTCTAGGACATGGTCCACTTGAGCCTTGATGTCGGCCGCGCCGATTGCGGCGTCGCCCGCTGAGAGGGCGGGCAAGGAGCAGAAAGAGCACTGATGGTACCGGCAGCCCTTGGTGTAGAGCGCGAGCACCAGCTCGCGCCCTTGGGGGGTGTTCTGGATGTGATGGTCGATGGGGCGGCGGGGATCGTGGGGCCGCTCAGGTTTCACGACGACGGCCCCCCAACGGAACCGCCGGTCCCCGCGGGGGACCGGCGGTTGCGCAGCACCGAAGGTGCTGCGCTCGTTTGTTTGACTAGCAGTCTGTCCTCAAGGACCAAAGCATCTATCTCGGCGCGCAGGAATGTGGCCAAGGCGTGCGCCGGCGTTCCCACGATGGGCTCGCGGTCGTTGAACGAGGTGTTGATGAGCAAAGGCACCCCGGTCCTGCGGCCGAACTCGCCCAGAAGGGCGTGGAGGCGCGGATGGGCTTGCTGAGAGATGATCTGCGGCCGCGTCGTGCCGTCCTCATGGAGCACTGCCGCGATCCGCTGGCGCGCCCCGGCCTTGACCGGCACGGCGGCCAGCATGAACCGGCAGGGCCCCCGGAGGGCGGGAGGGATGTCGAAGTACTCCGCGGCGTCCTGCTCGCGGACCACCGGGCCATAGGGTCGGAAGGCCTGGCGGTGCTTGACCCGGAGGTTGAGGTGGCCGCGCATGGAGGCCTGGCGCGGGTCGGCGAGCAGGCTGCGGTGGCAGAGGGCCCGCGGCCCCACTTCGCAGGCGCCCTCGTACCAGGCCACGACCTTGCCGGAGGCCAAGAGTCCGGCGGATTCGGCCACCAGCTCGGAGTCGGGCCGGGCCGGGGCTTGCAGCCGGGCCTCGGACAGGGCCTGGGAGACGCTGGCCGCCGGCTCGGCCGGGCCCCGGAAGGCGTGGGTCCACTCCTCCCGTACGGGCTCGGTCCCGGCCAGGCGCGAGCCGACGCAGGCCGCGCCGAAGGCGGTGCCGCAGTCCGTGGCCGCGGGGAAGGCCCAGATCTCGTCGAAGGCTCCGCAGCGGGCGACCGCGGTGTTGGCCAGGCAGTTGAGCGCGACTCCGCCGGCCAGGGCCAGCCGGGGGACCCCGGCCTCCCGGCGCACCCGGCGGGCCAGGCCGCAGAGCGCCTCTTCGGTGAGCTCCTGCAGGGCCGCGGCCGCATCCGCGTGCCGGCGGTCCTCGCCTTGCCAGAGCAGGGGCTCCTGGGGCAGGCGCCGGGGGCCGAGGAGCTCCTCGAAGCCGCGCACGTCGGGAGCGCGGAACCGGGCCAGGGCGGCTTCGACGCGGAAAGTCCCGTCGGCCAGCGGTCTTAGGACCCGGCGCAGAGCCGCGCGGAAGCGTTCCGGGTCGCCGTAGGCGGCCAAGGCCATGGTGGTGCCTTCGTCGAGGTTCGGGGTGAGGCCGGCCCACTGGGTCACCCGTTCCCACAGGAAGCCCAAGGAATGCGGATACTCCAGCCGCCCCAGCCTCTCCAGGCCTCCGCGGCCGCAGCGCCCCCAGGTGACGGTGTCGTCCTCTCCGATGCCGTCGACGGTCAGCAAGGCGGCCTCGTCCCAGGGGCAGGAATAATAGGATGCGGCCATGTGGCAGTCGTGATGAGGGATGAAGCGCACCGGGACCTGGCGGCCGTAGCGCGCCTTGAGCAGGCCGGCCGTGAGGAGGATGAGGTCATGGAAGCGTCTTTCGCCCTCCGGGCTGCCGTAGTCTCCGGCCGGGATGCCGGGGTCCTCGGGCAGGCGGCCCAGGGCCGCGAAGCGCGCCGCCGGGTCGAAGCTGTAGGCGACCTCGTCGACCCGTGAGAAGTCCAGCCCGGCCGCGCGCAGGGCCTCGTCGATGGCCAGATAGGGCAGGATGGGAGTGTTGTCCACGCTGGCGCGCTTGGCGTGGCGCACGCGCGAGCAGCGCTCCTCCTCGGCCACGGCGCGCAAGCGGCCCTCCACCAGGAGAGCCGCCGAGGAATCGTGGAACACGGCGTTGATGCCGAGGATGGTCTTCAACGTCTTTATGGTATGAAATTCCCCCGGCTTGAGTCAGGTGCTTCCACGCTACGGGTTGCGGCCGCCCACCAGCGGCGGCTTGGCCCACGCCTCGTTGGCCAGGACCTCGGCGAACTTGGTCAGGCGGATGCCGTAAGTCTGCTCCAGGGCGTGGATGTCCACATCGCAACCCTCCTGGTTGAACCAGCGGAACATCTTGGCCATGTCCGGGCCCACCGCCTTCTCGGCTTGGGCATCGGGGATGCTCTTGAAGACGACCCTGTGCCCCAGGGCCTTGGCGAGCATCTCGGCCACCTCCGGGAAGCTCAGCGCGTCGCCGGCCAGCGTGATCTCGCGGCCGAGGTAGCGCTCCGGGTGCAGGAAGGCCGCGGCCGCGAACTCGCCGATGTCGCGCAGCGAGATCATGTGCAGCCGGGTCTGCGGCCAGAGCGGCGCCGTTAGAGTGCCTTTCTGTATCCCGGGCAGCAGCCAGGTCCCGAAGTTCTCCATGAACCAGACCGGCCGCAGGATGGTGTAGGGCAGGACCAGACCTTTGATGTGCTGCTCGACGCGGTATTTGGTCTCGAAGTGCGGGATGCCCGTGCCGCGGTCGGCGCCGACCACCGAGGAGTAGACGAAGTGCCCGATGCCCGCGGCTTTGGCGGCGTCCGCCAACAGCATCCCCTGCCGCACCTCGGACTCCATGCCGGCCTCGAACGGGGTGGACATGGCGAAGATGCCGTCGCAGCCGCGCAGGGCGGACTCGATGCTGGAGCGGTCGTCGAAGTCTCCGCGCACGACCGCTGCCCCGGCCTTGGCCAGCGCGCATGCCGTCTCGGGCTTGCGCGTCAAAGCGCGGACCTTCTGCCCCCGCCTGAGGAGCGCCTGGGCCACGGCCGAGCCCTGCTTGCCGGTCGCTCCGGTCACCAGTATGTTCTTTGAGAGAGCCATAGATCCTCCATCGCGTCAGGGCCCCCCTCCGAGCCATAGCTTAGCCGGTTGCGGTCAAATATTAGTCATGGTTGCGGATTTGATTCGTCCCCTTGCAGGTCCGGTCATTAAGGATGTAGCATTGGCGGGAATTCTGGCCTGCCACCCTGGGGAGATGAAGATGCCGACATGCGTGCGGCTGATGGCTGCCGCTCTCGCTCTTGGCCTGGCCGCACCGCTGTCCGCCGCCGAGCCCGGCTCGACGCTGGCGGGCTTCCTGCGCGTCGGCAAGATCGACGGCGACATCCGGGTCATGTACATGCGCCGGGCCTTCGACCTGCCCCAGACCCAGGAGAGCCTGGCCGGCGGGGGCTGGCTGCATTATGAGACCCCGCCCTGGCAGGGCGTGAGCGCGGGCCTGGCCGGCTACCTTTCCCAGCGCCTGGGCATAGTGCCGGGCAGTCGCGACGGGGCCAATCTCCTCGCCCCAGGGCAGACCAGCTATTCGGTCCTGGGCCAGGCCTATCTGCAGGCCGGCCGGGGGCGTTCGCGCCTCAAGCTCTACCGGCAGATGTTGGAGACCCCTTTCCTCAACAGTTGGGATATCAAGATGGTGCCCGTGACCTACGAGGCCTACACGTTGGTGTCCAGCGCCGTGCCCCATGTGGAGTTCACGGTCTCCCATGTGTCCCGCATCAAGCCCTGGACCTCCTCTCGGTTCCTCGCCATGTCGGCGGCCGCGGGCTTTCCCGGGACGGACTATCCGGTCACCTTGGCTGGAGCGGTCTATCGGCCGTCACCCAGCCTGACCCTGCAGGGCTGGGACTATTACTGCTACGAATTCATGAACGTCGCCTATCTGCAGGCCGACTCCCGCTGGGGAATCTGGCGCGACCTGGACCTCGGACTCTCGGCGCAGGGTTTCCTGCAGCGGGACGCGGGCAAGGCCGTGGGCGGGAGGTTCCAGACCGGCATGTTCGGACTGCTGAGCCAGGCCTTCTGGAAGGGCCTGACCGTCAGGGGCGGCTACACGGCCACGGACAGGGAGCACGACATCGTCAATCCCTGGGCGAGTTATCCCGGCTATACCTCCATCATGGAGGAAGACTGCGACCTGGCCGGCGAACAGGCCTGGCTTCTGGGCGCGGCCTATGACTTCCAGGGCACCAGGCTCGACGGGCTGAAAGCCTTCGCGGACTACACCAGGTCGGCCATGATCCGCCAAGGGTGGGATTATCCTTTCCAGCGCGAGGCCGACCTGACCGTGGACTACCGCTTCAAGGGCTGGGCCACGGGGCTTTGGCTCAGGCTGCGGGGGGCCTGGGTGAACAATTCACACTCTCGGCTCCTGGCCTCTTATTCGGATTATCGCGCCATCCTGAACTTCGGTTTTTGAGCGGCTCCGTTATTGATATCATAGCGTTCAAGAGATCGGCCATGAGATCCCAACGACCCGACGCCCCGTGGTGCGTGCTGCTGCTGCTATCGGCCTTTGCCGGCTGCGCCGGTCCGTCCATCAAGGTCATGCAGACGGCCAACAAGATGCTGGCCGCCGGGGACTTCGCCGGGGCCGCGTCCTACCTCGAGCAGGCCAAGGAGAGGCAGTACGGAAAGCACAATGCCGTGCTCTACCATCTCGACGTCGCAACGGTGCTCCACCACGCGGGCCGATACAAGGAAAGCGACGAGCATTTCGACATGGCCGAGAGGCGCATGGATGAGCTCTACACCAAAAGCGTCTCGCAGGCCGCCGGGACTCTGCTCCTCAACGACAGCACCCAGGAGTACGCCGGCGAAGTCTTCGAAAGGGCCCTCACCAACGTGTTCCGGGCCCTCAACCGCATCTTCATGGGCCAGCCCGGCGAGGCCTTGGTGGAGGCCCGCAAGGTCGAGCGGCTCCTCGACGAGATCAACGCCGCGCGGGGGCGCAAGGGCGTCTACAAGGACGACGCCTTCGCCCGCTACCTCGACAGCCTGCTCTATGCGGACGCCGGGCAGAGCGACGACGCGCGCATCTCCTACGAAGCCGCCAACGGCGCCTATGGATGGTACGCCGCGAAGTATCAGACTCCGGTCCCGGATTTCGGGCTGCCGCCGCTCGGCCGGGACGGGTCCGGGGAAGTCGTGTTCATCCATTTCAACGGCGTGGCTCCGCGGAAGATATCGAAGACCTTCCAGGTGGCCTGGGGCCGGGGCCTGGCGGCGGTGGGTGCGTCCAAGGCCGACAGCGAGGACGCGGCCACGCAGCAGAAGGTCCAGAACGCCCTCCGGGCCGGGGTCACTGGGAACAGCATCGTGGTCTCCTATCCGGCATACGTGCAGGATCCCTTCACGGTCGTCGCCTCCGAGCTGCGCTGCGGCGCCGCCGCCGCGAAGACGCTGCTCATGGAGGACATCTCCGCCATCGCGGCCGGCGATCTCAAGGACCGGCTGGCATTGATCGAGACCCGCGCCATCGCCCGGGCCACGGTCAAATTCATCCTGGCGAGGCAGGCCGAGATGGAAGCTAAAAAGCAGGGCGGCGATCTGGCCGGCCTGGTCGTCGGGGCGGTCGGCAGCGCCTTGGCCGCCGGCACCGAGGCGGCGGACACCCGCGGCTGGGGCACCCTCCCCGCCCAGATCCGGATGGCCCGCCTGCGCCTGCCCCCCGGCAGGCACGACCTGGCCGCGAGCTTCATCGACGCCGCCGGCGCGGTGGCCGGCAGCCATGTGTTCCAGGGCGTCGAGGTCCGCAAGGGGAAGAGGACCTATATCGCCTACCGGACAGCCCGCTGAGCGCCGCAGAGGCGTCATGATGACGGATCGGGCGCGCCGGGCCTGGCTGCGGAGGCTGGCCGCCGCAGCCGCGGCCGCCCTGGCCGCCACGGTCTATCTGGACCGCGTCTTCGTGCCGGCCAGGTTGAAGGGCTGCGTCGAGGACGGGGTGGCCGCCGCGCTCCACCGCCGGGCGAGGATCGGCCAGATCCACTACACCCCCTTCCGCGGCGTCTGGATGCGGGACGCCGTGGTCTTCGATGCCGACGGCGCCACCGTCCTGCTCTCGGTGCCCAAAGTCAGCCTGACCATCAGCTGGCCGGCCTTGCTCCGCCGCGGGCAGGTCGTCATATCAGCCTTGCGGCTGCACGGCCCGGAACTGCGCCTGCGCTACCGCCCCGCCGACGGCCTCAACCTCCCCGGCCTGTCTTTGGACTCCGCCCCCTCCGCGGGGTCCGGGCCGAGCCTGCTGCGCCTGGAGGTGGACGACGGGACGGTGCGATTCGCGGAAGAGCGGGCGGGAGAGTTCGTGGCCACGGGCCTGCGCGCGCGCGCGCGCGGCGAAGCCGGGGGCGGCTATGTCGTCGAGGCCTCAGGCCGCCTGGGCAGCAGCGGGGCCCAGGGCCGCTTCACGCTGGCGGGGCGGCTCGACGCCCGGGGCCGGCTGCGCGCGGACCTGCGCATGGAGGAGCTGCCGGCCGCGGCCGCCGCCGGGCTGGTCCGGCTGCAGCCCCTGGCGCTCTCGGCGCGGCGGATCGGGCCCGTCTCCGCGGAGGTCAGCCTGGCCGACGGGAAGTTCCGGACCGCTCTGAAGGCCGAGGTCGCCGGCCTCCGCGCCCGGGACGCCCGGTTCGAGTTCCTCGGCGACGCCGGGGTCAGCTCCGTCATCGTCACGCCCCTATCGGACGGGGAGACCACGCACGCGACGCGCCTGAGCCTGCGCCAGGCGAAGCTGGAGCTCAGCGTGCCGCCCTTGGCCGCGGAGTCCATCGCGGGCGATGTCGTGCTGACGCAGGACGGAGTCTCGGCCGAAGACCTGCGCCTGGCCCTCGTCGGGATCCCCCTGCGCCTGCGCGCCCGGATGGACGGCTGGACCGACCCGGTCTTCGATATCGAGGCCGCCGGCGAGCGCGTGGAACTCCAGCGCCTGCTGCGGGCCGGCTCCCAGGAGTCGGCGGACCTGCGCGTGAGCGGCGCCGCGTCGTTCCGGGCGCACCTGCGCGGCCGGGCGGCCGGCCTGCTGGCCAGCCTGCACGGCGGGATGGCATTCGACGGCGCCACTTTGGAGAGCCGGTTCCTGGCCGCGCCGCTGCGCAGGCTGCGCGGAGGGGTGGAGTTCTCGGCGGAGGCCGCGCGCTGGAAAGGTGTCGCCTTCAACTACCAGGGCCTTGCCTGCCGGACCAGCGGCCTGGCGCGGGGCTTCCGGGAGCCCAAGATCGAGGCTTCCGTGGCCTCGGCCTCGCCGCGCGCGCGCTTCGACCTGGCCGCGCGGCTGCAGAGCGGCCGCTGGCGCATCAGCCGGCTGAGCGGTGCCGGGCCCTCGACCCGGCTCGATCTTTCGGGGTGGGTGGACGCCCCGGCCTTCGACCTGAGCGGCAAGATCCGGACCTCCTGGTCCGACGTGAGCTTCCTGCTGCCGGAGCGGCTGCTGCGGCCCGTGGCGCGCATCGGGCTGGCAGGGGCAGTCACTCTCGAGGGCTCGGCCGCGGGGCCCCTGGATTCGCCTTCGGACTGGCAGGTCTCCCTGCGGGCGGCGGCCGAGGACTTCGCGGCCTGGGGTCTGCGCTTGGACAGCCTCTCCTTCGACCTGGAACAGAAGGAGCGGCGCCTGAGGCTCTCGTCCTTCACCGCCTCGGGCTACGGAGGGACGCTCGCCGGCAAGACGAGTCTGGACTTCGCGGCCGGACCGGCCGCGCACGAAACGACTTTGGTCGTCAAAGACCTCGACCTCGAACGCCTGCGAGACATTCCCCGCCTCAAGTCCAAACAGCTCAACGGGCGGCTGAGCCTCGACGGACAAGTGCGCGGCCCCCTGCGGGACCTCTGGGAGCTCAGCGGCAAGGTGGCGCTCAAGCTCAGGCAAGGGCGGCTGCTCCGGTTCCCCCTCCTGGGCCAGCTCGGCGACATCCTTTTTGGAAAGGAGCACAACAACACCGTCTTCTCCGAGGCCGAAGGCGCCTTGCTTCTGACCCGCGGCGTGATCCAAGCCGATTCCGTTTATCTGTTCAGCGACCAGATGGCGCTGAGTCTCTCGGGCCGGGCGGACCCGCGCGGGCCGCTCGACATCACCGTGCACACCCGCCTCAACCGCAGGATACTCCTGCCGTCGCTCGACATCAAGAAATACGCCGCGCGGGTCGTGGGCAATCTGGGGATACTCGTCGTGGTCCGGATCACGGGCACGGCCGCCCAGCCGCAGTTCGCGGTTATGCCGACGCCCTTGAGCTGGCTTGAGTCGGTGACGGGGTTCCTGACCGGAGACGAGTGAACCCGCGCGCGGCCGGACTACAATCCGTCGGCTTTGGCCGCGAAGACGAAGTCCGCCTCGGAGAGCCCGCCGATCTTGTGCGTCCAGATGACCACGGTGGCCTGGCCCCAGGCTATGGCGAGGTCCGGGTGGTGGTTGACGCGCTCGGCCAACTCCCCCACCTTGTTGGCGAAGGCCAGCGCTTGGCGGAAGTCCGGGAACTTGAACTCCTTCTCCAGCCGCTTGCCGTCTACGACCCGCCAGCCTCCGCCCAGCTCGGTCTGGAGCTTGCGCAGCTCCTCCCCCTGCAGAGGGGCGACTCCGCCCCGGCAAGGGATGCATTCCCGCTGCGCCAGAGCGCAGCTCTTGTTGGTGGACTCAGCCATAGGGCACCTCCGATCGCTGATTAGATTCTAGCACGCGGCAGGCTCGCGCGGCGCTAATAGCTGAGCTTGCCCAGCTCCACCTTGCCGCGGAACACCCAGTAGATGACCGCGGTGTAGCTGAGCACGAAAGGCAGGCCCAAAGCCGCGATGAGGGCCATGATGCCCAAGGTCTTCTGCGAGGAGGCGGCGTTGGCCACGGTCAGGCTCCAGGCGGGGTCGAGGCTGGACACGATGAGGTTCGGGTAGAGGGCCGCGCCGAAGAGGGCGACCAAGGACGCGATGGCCGCGGCCGAGGACAGGAAGGCCCAGCCGGGGCGGCGCAGGTGGAGCGAGCGCGGGATGTTGGCCAGAGCTAGGACGCTGGCCGCCACCACGGCCCACAGCCAGGGCATGCGCTCGAAATTGACCAAGGCCCTGGGCACGCGCGCCAAGGTCACCAAGGTCGTGGCCAAGTACAAGGTCAGGAAGACGCCGAAGGCCTGCCAGCTCCAGCGGCGCAAGCGTTCCTGCAGTTCCCCCTCCGTTTTGAGCTGCAGGTAGAGCGAACCGTGCAGGGCCAAGAGCGATACGTTGAGCGCGCCGACCAGGAGGGCGTAAGGCCGCAGCAGCCCGAAAAAAGTCCCCGCGAACTCGTGGTCCGCGCCGATGGGGATGCCCAGCATGGAGTCGCCCACCGCCACGCCGAAGAGCAGAGCGGCCGCGAGGCTCGCGCCGAAGAACGACGCGTCCCAAAAGCCCCGCCAAGCGGCGGAATCGCGCTTGCCGCGGAACTCCAGGGACACCGCGCGAAAGATGAGAGCGAAGAGGAGCAGCATGAAGGCCAGGTAGAAAGCGGAGAAGGCGGTGGCGTAGGCCTCGGGGAAGGCGGCGAAGAGCGCGCCGCCGAAGGTCACCAGCCAGACCTCGTTGCCGTCCCAGAGCGGGCCGATCGAGTTGAGGAAGATGCGCCGCTCGCGGTCGTCGCGCGCTCCCAGGTGCAGGATGCCGACTCCGAGGTCGAAGCCGTCGAGCACCGCGTAGCCGGCCAGCAGCACGCCCAGCAGCATGAACCACAGCGCGCGCAGGTCCATCAGGCCTCCTGGCGCGGCTCGGTGAAGGACCGGCCCGCCGGGTCGGCGCGCTCGGCAGCCGCGTCCATCCAGCCGCCGGCCTTCGCCTCATCCTCGGCGTCCGGCCCGCGGCGGATCTTCTCGTCGAGCACGCTCACCCAGACCGCGCCCAGCAGGGCGTAGACCGCGGCGAAGAGCGCCATGGAGGCCAGGATGTGCGCGGGCGGCACCGCGCGCGAGGCCGCCTGCGAGGTGCGCAGGAGGCCGTAGACGATCCAGGGCTGGCGGCCGACCTCGGCCGCGCACCAGCCGAGCTCGCCGGCCGCCAGCGCCGGCCCCACGGCCCAGACCAGGCTCCAGAGCAGGAGCCGGTCCTCATGGAGCCGGCCTCGGCGCAGGCGCCAGGCGGCCAGCACGAAGAGCGCGGCCAAGGCCATGCCGGCGCCGATCATCGCGTGATAGAGGAGGTAGCAGGGCAGGACCGGGGGGCGGTCCTCGGCCTTGAAGGCGTCGAGGCCGGTCACCGATGCGTTCCAGCGGTGGTGCACGAGCAGGCTCAAGAGCCCCGGCACGGCCACGCCGAAGCGGACCTCCTGGCGCGCGTCATCCGGCAGGCCCGCCAAGGAGAGCGGCGCGCGCGCGGTGGTGCGGTAGAGGCCCTCGAAGGCCGCGAGTTTGGCCGGCTGGGTGCGCGCCACGACCCGAGCCTGCAGGTCTCCGGAAAGGGGCAAGGCGAGCGCGGCGGCGGCGGCGAAGAGCACGGAGAGCCCGAGGGACTTGCGCATGAGCCCCGCGTGGCGGCCCTTGAGCACGTGATAGGCGGAGACGCTGGCCACGAAGGCGCCTCCGACCAAGTAGGCTCCGAGCAGCGTGTGGACCAGGCGCTGGACGCTGGAGGGGTTGAAGACCACGGCCCAGAAGTCCGTGATCTCGGCGCGCAGCACGCCTCCGTGGCTGACCAAGGCGTAGCCGGCGGGGGTCTGCTGCCAGGAGTTGGCGATCACGATCCAGACCGCGGAGAAGACCGAGCCCAGGGACACCAGCACGGTGGCGAGCAGGTGCATGCGGGGCGAGACGCGGTCCCAGCCGAAGACCAGCACGGCCAAGAAGCCCGACTCCAAGAAGAAGGCGAAGATGCCCTCGGCGGCGAGCGCGGAGCCGAACACGTCGCCTACGAAGCGCGCGTAGCTCGACCAGTTGGTGCCGAACTGGAACTCCATGACGATGCCGCTGGCCACGCCCAAAGCGAAGTTGACCGCGAAGATCTTGGTCCAGAACCGGGCCAGACGCTCCCAGTCCTGGTCGCCGGTGACGTGGAAGGCCCCCTCCATGAACACGAGCAGAGCGCCCAGGCCGATGGCCAGCGGCGGGAAGAGGTAGTGGAACGTGATGGTGAGGGCGAACTGCAGGCGCGAAAGGGTGACGACGTCGAGGCCCATGACGCTTTAGAGCTTCCCCATGCCGGCGTCGGAGAGCTCGTGCCGCAGCGCGGTCAGGCCTTCGTTGATGTCGTGGATGAACACGGCCAGCGAGGATACCAGGCTGGCCATGCAGAGGATGAAGAGGCCGCCGATGAGCCAGGGGCTCTCGAAGGTCCCCAGCGCGGTGAAGAAGAGCACGATGATGAGCAGGGCCGCCGACAGGGCGCTGGCGGAGGCCAGCATGATGGCCAGGCGGATGAGGCGGGCGCGCTGCCAGAGGATGAGCAGCTGCAGCACCAGGCGCCGGCGCTGGTCGCTTTCCGGCCCCTGCGAGAGCTGGGCATCGAGGGCCCGGGCGCGGTCTATGACCCGGCCCAGGCGGTTGGTCATGGTCAGGAGCAGCAGGCCCACGCCGGAGATGAGGATGGCCGGGCCGATGGCGGTCTGGAGTATGGGAATGAGGTTTATCATAATCGGTGTCGAGGAGCTAGAAGCGGAAAGTCCCCCCCAGGAACAACGCCGCTTCCTGCGTGGTGTCGTTGATGACGTGGCCCTCGATGCTGTTGGCCTGGCCCCAGCCTGCGGCGAGCTTGACCCCGCATGCGGTCGAGACCGCGCCCTTGACCAGCCCCACGCTCGCGGTCACGCCGTACTGGTCCACATGCGGGGGCTGGGCCTGCGTGCCGTCCGCGGGGCCGGGAGCGGCCGAGCGATTGGTGAAGAAACCGAAGCGCAAGGGCACCGACGGGGTGGCGGTATATTCCGCGCCCAGGTTCAGGTTGCAGATCGTCTTGTTCGTGTACTCCATCCCGTACTGGGACGTCCGGGCCGCGGCATAGACCGACAGGTCGGCGGCGAGCGTCCAGGCGGGGTCGGGAAGGTAGGCCACGCCCAGGGTGGTGCTCCAGGGGATGCGCGAATAATAGGTCAGGCCCCTGTCGTCGGCCCCCGTGCGGCCCGGGTTGTATTCCACGCTGAGCCGGTCCTCCACGTGGTGCGGCTGCGCGCCGGTGCGCAGGACCAGGCCCAGGCGCACGCGGTCGCTGAGCCGGTACTTCAGCCCCGCCAGCCCCAGCACCCCGACTTGATACCCATTGATCTGCTGGAAGATCTCGTCCGTGATCAGGCCGGTCGCCGGGTCGGAGACCGTGCCGTGGAAACTGTTGCTGTAGCGGCCGTAAAGAAGGTAGGCGGCCGCGCCCACGCTGAGCCGGGGCGTCAGCGACAGGCCGACGGCCGGGCCGATGAGGTAGGTCTGGAAGCTCTGGTTGGCATTGAACTGCAGACGGATCCCGGGGGCGCTGAAATTGCCGGAAGCGGTGGCCGATAGGTTCTCGGGCACGATGACCGAGATCGCGTAGGTGGCCCGGGTGGTATGGATGACGGTGTACCAGTCCGAGGGGAAGAAGCTGACCGAGCTGGAGCGCAGGTCCTGGCCGCGGAAATAATCGCGCAGGTACTGCACCCTATAGTCGAACACATTGGCCGACAAGGACAGGTTCTGGGAGCCGATCGTGGCCAGGCCCGCGGGATTGTAGTAGGAGGCGCTGGCGTCGTCGGCCAGGGCCGTGAAGGCGCCCCCCATGCCCGCCGCGCGCTCGCCCACGAGCACATCCTGGTAGTTCGAGTTGCCGGCCCGAGCCGCGACCGGCAGCAGCAGCGCCGCGCATGCGGCGCGGGCCAGACGCAGGCAGAGGGGATCGCCGCGGCTCATTCGCCGTATATAATACCCTTTGCAGGCCGCGGCTGGGACTAGCAGGCTGCTGATAAAGTCCGTTCTGCGAGCGCCCGGCGGCCGTCTGCCGGGCGCAACCGACCCGCGAAGCGGGGCGGCAGAATCCATCCGATAGGTTGCACGAAGGATGGCGCCTTCGGCGCGCCTGGCGAGCCTTCGGCTCGCCAGTTCGGGGACGGGCTGTTGCCCGCTACCGAAAGGACTGTGTCCGGACCAGAGCTGTCCGGGGAAAGTCAAAGAAGCATGCCCGGACGTTCTCTGAGTCTCTCGGAGC
>JAPLKL010000011.1 GCA_026388095.1 Elusimicrobiota bacterium
AATAGAAGTAGGCGCTGGCCCAGGTGAACACGACGCAGAGGACGGTGAGAGGGTAGGGCAGGCGGGCCAGCCAGGACGGGGCGCCGGCGAAGTTATCGATGGCGACGAGGATGACCAGCATCAGCGCGACCGCGCCGCTCTGGACTCCCATCTTCCATTTGCCCCACTTCTCCGCGGCCATGACCTTGCCCTGGACCGCGGCCAGGGTACGCACCCCGCCCAACAAGAGGTCGCGCGCCACGATCAAGAACACTCCCCAGGGCGGGATGTCGAGCTCCCGCCTCTGGATGAGGGCGATGAGGGCGCCCAGGACGAGAATCTTGTCCGCGATCGGGTCGGCGATCTTGCCGAAGGCGCTGGTGGTGTTGGTCGAACGCGCCACGTAGCCGTCCACCCAGTCCGTGACCAGCGCGGTCGCGTAGAGCCCCAGGGCGGCGACGTGCCAGACCGGGTTGGAATGCATGAGCGCGAGGAACATGGCCAAGGCCATGATGATGCGGGCCATGGTCAACTGGTTGGCCAGATTCACGGGGATACTATCCGATACTCCCCGGTCCCGTCGGGCCGCGGCAGACGGTAGGGCGCGCCGTTGAGGGTGAGGGCCAGGTGCTCGGGGACCGGGGCCCGCAGCACGATGAGCTTCTGCGCCTGGAACTCCTGCCGCGCGTTCTTCGGGAGGCGGCCGGCGAAGAGGACGACCCCGTCCGCTTGGACGCTGACCCAGGTCTCGTCCCGGCACAAGAGGACCAGCTTCGGCGTGATGACCTGGCGCAGGGGCAGCAGCGCCTGCGGCCGGAGGCTTTCCTCGGATGGGGGCCCGCCAGCCGGGCGCCCGCGCGCGGACCACCAGATGAGGGCCGCGGCGAAGGCCAGGCTGAGGCCGACGCCGCCCAGCGCGGAGAAGAGGGCGCCGATGTAAGGCGCAGCTCGCAGGTCCAGCGCCGCCGGCGCTTGCGCCGGATGTCCCTGGGCAGGCGCAGCCGTCGCGGCGTCGAGCCCGGCAGGGCCGCCGTGCCCGACGTCATCAGGCAGTCCCTTGGTGGACGGCGCAGGGGCGGCGTTGGCGGTCGGGGCGGGATGGAGCTTGTCCCAGAGCGGCCGGAATTCGAACTCGAGGTACTCGCAATAGTCCGCCAGAAAGCTGCGCAGATACACCGGCGCCGGCAGGTCGTCGAAGCGGCCGGCCTCGAGAGCCTCCAGGAACTTGCGCGGGATGCGGGTGTGCTGGCTGACCGACTCCAGGGAGTAGCCTCGGGATAGGCGGGCCGCCGAGAGGCTCGCGCCTACTTCCTGCGCGGGCGCCAACGGCGGCGCCGAGGCGACGCCGTCCTGACCCTCCGGGGGAAAAGGAGGAGCGCCGGGCGTCACGGGGGCCGGCGCGGGCGTCGGGGCGGGGGTCTGGGCAGAGGTCCGATCCGGGTCCATGGCTCAGCGCGGGGAGGCCGGGAAGTCGAGGACGTCCGCCCCAGCGGGCGGAGTGAATTGGAACTGGGTCTGCGGCAATTCCGGGTTGAAGCGGACCTCGGAGAAGACGGTGCGCGCCGAGACCGACCCCACGCGCAGTTCGGAATCGATCGGGAAGAAGTCGCGCGTGGAGAGGCGCAGGGTCAGGAGGAAGTCCCCGCCCGGGCCTCCGGCCCGGGCCCGAGGCTTAAGATCGAGAGCGAGGTTGCGGTGGCCGTCGGCATCCGGGGCCGAGACCGTGGACAGCGTCACGTCGTAGCGCTTGAGGAGATCCGCATAGTTGCCGAAATCCAGGAGACCTTGAGCGAGGGGCTGGGACCTCTTCCACTCTTCGAGCTTGGAGCGGATGACCTGACCGTTGGCCGGACGCCAGACCCAGACCCGCGAGCCGTCGCAGACCAAGGTCTGGGCCTCCGGGGTCCGGTGCTCGATGCGCAGGCGGTCCTTCTTGCCGTAGGCCAAGGTCCCGGCCACCATTTGAGTCTGGCCCGTGTCTTCCGAGCGGACGGACTGCAGGAAGGCCGCGGAGAGCGCGCGCAGGTCGCGGTCGAACCGCTCGAAGCGTTCCAGCACCAGAGGCACGGTGAGCGTCTCGGTGGTGGCGGGATAGAGAGGCAGCGAGGTCCCGGCGCTCGGCGTGGAGACGGCGACCTCGGGCGCGCCGGCTTTGGAGCGCGGCCGCTTGCCTTTCGTCGCCGCAGCGGACGGGAGAGCCAAGGACATGACGAGCAGCGCAGCCAAAGTTCTCATTCGGGACCTCTTCATGGCGGTCAGCGTTTCCCCTCGTTGATGGGGACTTGCGGGAAATCGGCGCGCAGGCAGGCCTCGATCTCGTCGAAATGGATCTCCCAGCGGTTGGAGCCGTCGGGCTTGTGGATGAGGCCCTTGACTTCCAGGAGGCTCAGGATGTTGGTGGCGCGGGCCGAGGAGCCGAACTGGCTCTTGAGCAGGTCCTGGGAGACGCGGCGGCGCTCCAGCACCAGCTTCAAGGCCTGGGAGAACTCCAGCGCGGTCACGCCGAAGGAGGCGAGGTCCGCCTCTCCCGGCTTGGGCATGGTCTCGAGCTCCGGGTAGTCAGGCTTGCCCTGGCCGCGCAGATGGGCCACGACCTGGTTGATCTCTTCCTCGGTGACGTAGGCGCCTTGGCAGCGCTCCGGCGACTGCGAGCCCGCGCTGCGGTAGAGCATGTCGCCGCGGCCCTGCAAGGTCTCGGCGCCCATGATGTCGAGGATGACCTTGGAGTCCACTTGCGAGATGACCTGCATGGCGACGCGGCAAGGGAGGTTGGCCTTGATGACCCCGGTGATGATGTCCACCGAGGGGCGCTGCGTGGCCAGCACCATGTGGATGCCCACGGCCCGGGCCATCTGGGCCAGACGCTGGATGTTGTCCTCGACCTTGCCGCCGGCCACGAGCATGAGGTCGGCCAGCTCGTCGATGACCACCACGATGAAGTACTCCCGGGGCTCGCCCCGCTTGTCCGCTTCCTTGTTGTAGCCATCGATGTTGCGCACGCCGTAGAGCTGAAAGCGGGCGTAGCGGCTCTCCATGATCTTGACCAGGTTGGAGAGGGAGTTGGCGGCTTCCTTCGGGCTGGTGACCACCGTGACCTTGTCCGCCGGCACGATGGGGTCGAAGAGATGAGGGATGCCCTCATAGAAAGTCAGCTCGAGGCGCTTGGGGTCGATGAGCAGGAACTTGACCTCGTCGGGCCGGGCCCGGTAGAGGATGGAGAGGATCAAAGAATGGACGAACACGGACTTGCCGGAGTTGGTGGCCCCGGCGACCAACAGGTGCGGCATCTTCTGCAGGTCCGCCGACATCGCCTCGCCCGAGGCGGAGAGGCCTACGGCGAAGGTCAGCAGCGACGCGTCCGGCGGCAGCGCCGGGCTCTCCAGGACCTCGCGCAGGACCACCAGGGCCGGCCGGGCGTTGGGAATCTCGATGCCCACCGCGTCCTTGCCCGGGATGGGGGCGATGATGCGGATGCCCTTGGCCTTGAGCGCCCGGGCGATGTCCTTCTGGAGAGTGACGAAAGCGCTGACCTTGACCCCAGGCGCCGGGGTTACCTCGTAGCGGGTGATGACGGGGCCGGGCGCGTAGCCCGTGACCCGGGCCTCGATCTTGAAATCCTTGAAGGTCTGCTCCAAGGCTAGGATGGCGGACTTGATCTCGCTTTCGAGAGGCTTGCCCGTGTTGGCCGCGGCCGGGCGCGGCCGGAGCAGGTCCAGGGGCGGGACCTGGTATCGGCCCGCTGTCGCGGGGCGCCGCGGCTTCTCAGCGCCTTTGGCGGGTCGGGCCTTGGCGGCCGCTCTCTCTTCCACGACGTTGACCGGCTCGACCGGAGAGGCGGTCTGGGGCGGCGGGGCGGGGGCTGCGTCCTTGATCGCCGCGTCCCCTTTCGGGGCGCGTTCTACGCGGCCGGCGAGCTCTTGCCGGGCGCGCCGCCATCTTTGGAGATCATCGGCGACCACGGCCGTCAACCACGCCGCCGCGGCCGAGAGCCGCAGGCCCAGGACGGCCTGCAGGGTGAACAGGAGCAGGGCCGCGCAGACGATGAAGGCCCCGAAGCCGCCCAGGGCGTTGGCGAGCCCGTCGCCCAGGCCGCTGCCCAGCACCCCCCCTGCGGCCGACGGGGAGGCGCCGAAGGGATGCGCCGAAACGGCGAGGACGCCCGCAGCCGAGGCCAAAGAGACAAGAGCGGCGACGCCCATGACGACGATCCCGGCCGCGCGGCCTTCCTTGAAGAACCGGTACAGCCCGCATGCGATGATGACGGGGATGAGGAATACCGCATTGCCGAACAGCCCGCGGAGGTGCTCGTTGGCCCACTGGCCGGCGCTGCCGGAGAGCGCCGGGACGAGGACCAGCCAGCAGAGGTAGAGAGCGAGGACCGCAGAACCGACCGCCGAGGCCAGGTTCCACCTGGCGCGCCGGCTCTTGGAGATGCGGGAGGCTCTGGCGTAGTAGCGGTGAGAGGGCTCTCTCATGGGCGCGCGCGCGTCACGCCCGCTGGATCCAGAAGACGTCTTGGCCGGCCTTGACCGGCTTGCCGTTCTCCACCAGGACCTTGACCACGGTGCCCGCGAACTCCGCCTTGAGCTCGTTGAACACCTTCATGGCCTCGATGATGCAGAGGACTTGGTTGGGCTTGACGCTGTCGCCTTCCTTGGCGAAGGGCGGGCTCGACGGAGTCGGGGCCCGGTAGAAGATCCCCATCATGCTGGACTTTACGGCGCTGCAGCCGGCGGGCATGCCTGCTTCAACGGGCGCCGCGGGGGCCGCCGAGGCTGGCGCCGCGCCCGTCCCGCCGACGAAGACCGGGACGGGTACTTGGGCCGGAGCCACGGCCGCGCGCCGCACTAGGCGGAGTTTCAAGCCCGGCTCCTCCACCTCGACCGTCTCGAGGTTGTTCTCGGTCATGAAGCCGTAGACTTCCTTGAGCTTAGGCAGGACCCCGTCGCAGGGGTCCTGCTTGGCATTCTTGGCTGACATGGGGCTTAGCGTCGCCCCCGGCCGCCGCCTCCTCCTCCGTGCCGCGGCCGGCCGCCGGGGCCGTCGCGGCGAGGCGGCCGCGGCTCCAGGACTCCTTCGGAGCCCGGGGAGAGCACGGCCTTGCGCGAGAGCCGGATCTTGCCGTCGCTGTCGACCTCGAGGCACTTGACCTCGACCTCGTCGCCTTCTCGGAGCGCGTCTTCCACGCGGGCGACGCGCTTGACGTCGATCTGGGAGATGTGCAGGAGGCCTTCCTTGCCCGGGAAGATCTCCACGAAAGCGCCGAACTCCTTGATGGAGACCACGCGCCCCTTGTAGATCTTGCCCACCTCGGCCTCCAAAGTCAGGGCCTCGACTTCGGCCTGGGCCTTGGCGCAGCCGTCCGCCTCCACGCCTCCGATGAAGACCGAGCCGTCGTCTTCCACGTCGATCTCGACCCCGTAGGTCTCGATCATGCGGCGGATGTTCTTGCCGCCGGGGCCGATGAGCGCGCCGATCTTTGACACGGGGATCTGCAAGCGCAGCAGCCTCGGGGCGTAGACCGACAGCTCCGGGCGGGGCTCGGCGAGCGCGGCGTTCATCTTTTCGAGGAGGAAGAGCCGGCCGCGGCGGGCCTGTTCCAGGGCCTCCTTGAGGATGGATAGCTTGAGGCCCTCGACCTTCATATCCATCTGGAAGCCCGTGATGCCCTTGGTCGTGCCGGCCACCTTGAAGTCCAGGTCGCCGTTGTGGTCCTCGAGCCCCGCGATGTCGGTGAGGATGGCGTACTTCTCGCCTTCGAGCACCAAGCCCATGGCGATGCCGGCGCAGGCGGCCTTCATGGGCACGCCCGCGTCGAAGAGCGCCAAAGACCCGCCGCAGACCGAGGCCATGGAGGAGGAGCCGTTGGATTCCAGGATCTCCGAGACCAGACGGATGGTGTAGGAGAACTGCTCTGCGTCGGGCAGCAGGACCGCCAGCGAGCGGCGGGCCAGCGCGCCGTGGCCGATCTCGCGGCGTCCCGGGCCGCGCTCGGGCTTGCATTCTCCGACCGAGAAGCCGGGGAAGTTGTAGTGCAGTAGGAAGCGCTCCTTGTACTCGCCCTCGAGCTCGTCCATGACCTGCATGTCGCCCGGGGTCCCTAAGGTCGCGGTGACCAGGGCCTGGGTCTGGCCGCGGGTGAAGAGCACCGAGCCGTGTACGCGCGGCAGGACTCCCATGTTGATGGTGATCTGCCGGATCTCGTCGAACTTGCGGCCGTCCGGCCGCAGGCCTTCCTCGACGATGACGCGCCGTCCCTCCTTGTGCAGGATGTCGTCGGCGATGGCCGAGACGTGGGCCTGACCGCCGAAGAGCGGCGAGGCGGTGTCTTTGATGGCCTCGAGTTCCTTGACCACCGGCTCCCAGACCGCGTCGACCGCGGCGGAGAAGGTCTCCTTGGTGGGATGTTTGGCGTGCAGGACCGCGAGTATCCCGTCGTGGATCTTCTTGGTGACGAAGTCGACCACGGCGGCCGGCCGCTCCACCTTGACGATCTCGCGCTTGACGATCTTGCGCCCGGCGGCCTCGCTGGCCGCGACCAGCTTGAGCTGGAGGTCGCAGAGCTTCTCGATGGCCGCGGAAGCGGTCTCCAGGGCCTGGGTGAAGACCTCTTCAGGGACTTCGTTGGCGCTGCCCTCGACCATGAGGAGCGCGCCCTTCTTTCCCGCCACCACCAGCTCCATCTCGGCGCCGTCGCGCTCCTCGAAGGTCGGGAAGAGCACCAGCTCGCCGTTGATGCGCGCGATGCGCACCGCGGCCACGGGCCCGGCCCAGGGGATGTCCGAGAGCATCAGGGCCGTGGAGGCGCTGTTGATGGCCACCACGTCCGAGTCGTTCTGAAGGTCCGTGGAAAGGACCAAGGTGTGGACCATGGTCTCGAAGCGCCAGGACTTGGGGAAGAGCGGCCGGATGGGCCGGTCGATCTGGCGCGCGGTCAAAGTCTCCTTCTCACGGGGCCGGGTCTCGCGCTTGAAGAAGCCGCCGGGGATGCGGCCCGCGGCGTAGGTGCGCTCCCGGTACTCGGAGGTCAGCGGGACGAAGTCCCCGGTCTTCGCGGTCCAGGCGGCCGTGGCCGCCGAAAGGGTGACGGTGTCGCCGAGGTGCGCGGTCGCGGATCCGCCCGCCTGCTTGGCGATGGTCCCGGTCTGCAACGTGATGGTCTTTCCGCCCACAGTCTCCTGTAGGCTTATCTTCTGGATGTCGCTCATGGGTTATTTCCTCAGGTCGAGCTGCTTGACCAAGGTCCCGTAAGCGGCCAAGTCCTTCTTCTTGAGGTAATCGAGGAGCCGGCGTCGCTGTCCGACCAGGCGCAGGAGGCCGACTTGGGTGGCGTAGTCCTTCTTGTTGCCCTTGAGGTGGGCGGAGATGTACTTGATGCGCTCGGTCAGCAGGGCCACTTGGACCTGGGGGCTGCCCGTATCTCCAGTCTTCTTGGAGTATTTCTTCACGATATCGGTTCTATTCTCTTTCGTTATCATGCATTGATTATAGGAGTTATGCTCCGAGGGTGTCAATGAAACGGGGTGAGGGCTACCGCGCGCTGGGGCGGAAGGAGCTGAGGAACCGCTCGAATACGGCCGCCGGCTCGGCGGCGTCGGCCTGCGGCGCCGCGAAGCCGATCTCATAGAACCCGTCCGCGGCCGGCAGCAGGACGGTGCGCACGGACTGCTCGCCCTTGGGGGCGAACTCCGGAGACTGCGGCAGGGGCCTCATCGAGGTGAACTCCTTGCCCGCCAAAGGGCCGACCTTGATGTCCGTGACCGGTCCATGGGAGCGGCCGGGCAGGTCGCGGGTCCGTTCGGCGATACAGGCCTCGAGCGAGGCGTAGCGGCCGCCTTTGGCCGCGTGAAAGTCCATCGCGATGTAGGGGCGCACGGCCTTGCGGCCCCGGGTCGGGGGCGCTAGAAATTGGACGCCGGGCTCCTCTCCGGCCGGGTTCTCGAGGACCGTCCAATCCTCGGGGACCTCGGACGCGAACCGGGCCGAGGCGTGGCTGTAGGCGACGAACTTCGCAGTCTTCACGGAGCACCCCATGAGAATGGCGCCGATGAGCGGCAAAGCGAGGGTCCTAGTCATTTCGGGCCCAGGGCTCTGGCGACTCGGGGCGGGAGCGGGACCTTGAGTTCGGCGCTCAGGGATTTGATGAGGGAGGAGCTCGGCTCGCCGATGATCCAGGGCTTATGGTTCGCCTCGGCTTTGGCCAGGCGCGCCTCGACGCTGGAGAGCGCTTCCTTGAGGACGGCGGTGAGGTCCGGGCGCAGCTCGTCGAGGAACTTCCCCGCCAAGGCCCGGTCATAGGCGGTCTTGAGGCCCGGCAGGCCCATGGTGGGGACGTTCTGCGCGTCCCAGTTGCGCGCCATGAGGATGAAGCCCTCGGCGCTGCGCTTGGGCCACTCCCGCTGCTCCTGGGCCAGGGCGGCCGCATAGTAGTCCTTCTCTTTCTGGCCGTGGAGGCGCAGCTTGTCGATCGTGTCGACCTCTCCTTGGTAGAGGGAGACCTTGTCCCGGCGGTATTTGGCGAGGTTGTCGATGTAATCGGTGTATTCCACGACGGTCCCTGGGAAGGGGCCGTTCATGCGCAGCACGGACGGATCGGCCTGCGCCTTCTCGTGGAAATACCGGTTCTGGGTCCCGAAGGCATCCCACTCCTTCTCGATGGGATATTTCATGCGGTTGAGGATGTCGACCCAGCCGTTCTTCCAATCGTTGAAGGCTCCGGTGCCGCCGCTGCGGTACTGGGCCGCGTGGGTCATCTCGTGCACGTACCAGGTGTCGAAGACCCGCGCCAAGCCCGGCATCAGGTCCGGATGTCCGGCGAGATAACGGCGCAGCGCCGCCGGGTCCGTCAGGTCTCCGGCCTTGGCCGCGCCCGGGTCCAGAGAGCGCACCGAGTCCGCCAGGACCAGCGTGTTCAAGGCGATCTTCTCCTTGCCGGCCTTGCGGCTGTGCTGGGCGATGGTGTCGTAGGAATCGAGTTTCTCCAGGACCACCGGCGGCGGGTTGCGCATGGAGTCGAGGAGCTTGCGGCCGGTCGGGTATTTCCTGACCTCGGCGTTGAAGACCTCCCGGAGCCTGCCGTCGACCTGGGCGGGCTGCAAGGGAGCGGTCGTGAGGACAGGGACGCCTGGCGTTGATGCCCCTTTCGGGGGTGGAGAACGACTGCCCGAAAGGGGCGGCGCGTCCAGACGCGCCGCGCCCATGCGCGCCGCGCGCTCGACCGGGGCCAGGTCCGCGGCCAGCAAGCGCGTCAGACCGAGGGAAGCGGCTATGCCCCGGAGCTTGACCTCGACCCTCGCCGCCGTCCCTTCCGGGAGCGGAGAACGCCTGCCCTTCAGGAACGACGGGCCCGGGCTCGTCGCCTTCTTGCGCGGGACGCCCTGCGGCGCGTAAAGCTCCTTGGCCTTGGCCGTATCCGCGGCGGAAAGCCCCAACTGGGCAGCCGCGGCCTCGACCTTCTTAAGGTAGGCGGCGGCCTCGTCCGGGGAAGAGCAGGGCAGCTCGCAGCCTTCCTGGACTTCGCGGGCGAGCCGGAAGGTCTCATCGGAGATGGTCGGCTGGCCCGGCTGGTGGTTCAGGAACGCCGCCCGGGACGCGTCACGGGCGCCAGTCTGGGGCGCAGCCTGCAGGGGCAGGCAACAGGCCAACAATAGCGCGGCAAGCCAAGGGCGGGTCATCGGGGTCCCTCGCGGCGGGATAGTTTGACCCCGGCGGCGGCCCTTGTCAAGAGCCCCGGGCCTAGGCGCCCGGCTTCTGGGTCAAGGTGTTCACGACCGTTACCAGTTCGGCCGGGTCCACCGGCTTGGGCAGGCAGATCTGGAAGCCGGCGCGCAGGGCCTTGGTGCGGTCCTCGGAGCTGGCGTAGGCGGTGAGGGCCGCGGCCGGGACCTGTCCCCCTTGCTCGGGCTTCAAGGCCCGGATGCGGCGCAGCAGGCCGTAGCCGTCCTCGCCGGACATGGCGATGTCCGAGATGAGCACGTCGGCCCCATCCCGGGTGAAGAGCGCGAAGCCTTCCGCGGCCGTGGCCGCGCCCCGGGTCTCGGCGCCGCAGTATGATAGGGCCGAGATCAGCATGCCGCGGGTGTCGTCGTCGTCCTCCACGACCAGGATGCGCACGCCCTGCAGGAGCCGGCGGATGGGCGGCCCGGCCTCCGGCGCCGCCGCGGGCCGGTCCGGGGCGGCCGCGCGCGGCGCCGCGGCCAGCGGCAGGGACACCGTGAACCTGGCGCCGCGGCCCGGGGCGGGCGGCGCGACCGAGACCGTGCCGCCGTGCAGGTCGACGAGGCGCTTGGCGATGGCCAGGCCCAGACCCAGGCCCCGGTGCATGCGGGTGAGGGAATCCTCTTGTTGCTGGAACAGGTCGAAGAGGTGGGGATAGAAGTCAGGGCTGATGCCGGGGCCCGAGTCCTCGACCGAGACCACCGCCGCCGAGGACTCCTGGCTGAGCTGCACTGTCACGGTCCCCCCATCGGGGGTGAACTTGACGGCGTTGGAGATGAGGTTCCAGAAGATCTGACGCAGCCTCTGCGGGTCCGCCTCTACCGTGAGCCCCAGGACCGGCGCGCAGTCCAGGCGCAGGGACTTGGCCTGGGCCGCGGATTTCAGCTCCGCCCCGGCCTCCGCCACCACGCCGCCCAGGTCCACGATCTGCCGGCGCAGGGTCAGCTGCTTGCGCGCCAGGCTGGAGATGTCGAGCAGGTCCTCGATGATCTGCTTCTGGAGCTGCATGTTGCGGTCGATGACTTCCATGGCGCGGTCGCGCTCCACGGGGCTGAGGTCTCCCGAGCGCAGCAGCCAGTTCCAGCCCAGGATCGCGGTCATGGGCGTGCGCAGCTCGTGGGATACGATGGCCAGGAACTCGTCCTTGGCGAGGCTGGAGGCCTCGGCCTCGGCGCGGGCCTTCTTCTCGAATTCGAGCAGGCGGGCGCGCTCCCCCTCGGCCTGCCGGCGCTCGGATATGTCGCGCGTGAAGGAGACGCTGAACTCCTCGCCCTCGAACTGAACGTGGTTGACAGAGATCTCCACCGGGATGACGCGGCCGTCCTGGGCGCGCTGGCGGGCCTCGAACTTGAGGTAGCCCTCCTGCCGGAGCCTGCGCCATTGCGCCTCCCAGGCCCGGGGATCGTGATCCGCGTCTATGTCCGCCATCGTCATCTTGAGGATCGCTTCCCCGCTGTAGCCCAGATGGCGGCAGGCGGCGGGATTGGCGTAGCGGACCCGGCCGCTGGGCTCGGCCCACATGACCGCGTCCGAGGTGTGCTCCATGGCGAAATGCATCATGCGCAGGGCGCGCTCCGCGTCCTTGCGCGCGGAGATGTCCTCGGAGGTGCCCAGCACGCCGATGATCCGGCCCTCGGCGTCCTTGAGCGGCAGCTTGCTGGTGCGCAGCCAGGCCTGCGTCCCGTCCGGCTTGGCCTGAGCTTCCTCGTAGCCCAGCTTGGGCCTGCCGCTGGACATGACCTCCTCGTCGTCGGCCCGGTGGCGCCGGGCGCTCTCCTTCCAGCTCATCTGGAAGTCGTCCTGGCCCAGGATCTGCGCGAGGTCGGAGAGGCCGGCGTCCTTCAGGAAGGCTTGGTTGCAGCCCAGATACCGGGACTGCCGGTCCTTCCAGAAGACCCGCTGGGGGATGAGGTCGAGGACCAGGCGCAGCATCTCCTGGGATTGGCGGATGCGCGCTTCCGCCTCTCTGCGCTCGGAGATGTCGTGGACGAAGGAGAAGTGGTATTCCTTGCCCCCGAACTCCATGTGGTTGATGGTGACCTCGACCGGGAAGATCCGTCCGTCCTTGGCGCGGAGCTTAGTCTCGATGCGCAGGATGCCCTCGCGCTTGGACTTCTCCCAATGCTCTTGCCAGCGGGAGGCCGGGAGATCCGGGTCCATGTCGTGGATGCTCAGGCGCAGCATCTCCTCGCGGGTGTAGCCCAGCGACGTGCAGGCGGCGTCGTTGACATACTCCAGATGCGCGTCTCGGGCGACCCAGTAGATCGGCATGGAGCAGCGGTCCACGGCGAACTGGGTGAGGCGCAGAGTCTCCTCGGCCTTGCGCCTCTCGGTGACGTCGCGCGCCACGCCGCAGGCTCCCGCGAGCTTGCCGTCATCGTAGACCGGCGTGGGGTCGAGCTCCATGAGCCCGCGGCTGCCGTCATCGCGCAGGAACTCGATCTCCACGCGCTCGGGGAAGACCCCGGTGCGCATGGCCTCCTGGAACCGGGCCTTGATGCCTTCGCGCATGTGCGGGGCCACGCGGTCGAGGAAGCTCTGGCCCAGCAGGTCGGAGGGATTCTGCCGGCCGTAGATGCGCGCCAGGGCCTTGTTGGCGAAGAGCCGCTTGCCCTCCCGGTCGGTCAGGTAGAAGCCCTCCTGCATGGTGTCGATGACGGTGCGGAAGCGCCGCTCGGATTGGATGAGCTCAGCCTCCACGCGGTGGCGCGACGTGACGTCCAGGGCCAGGCCCACGACCGCCTTGAGCCTGCCGGCCGCGGTGAAGACGGGGTGGTAGGAGGTCTCCCACCAGAGCTCGCCGATCGGCACCACGGAAGAGAAATCCTCGCCCTGCAAGGCCCGGCTCAGGTCCGCCAGGACGCCGGGCGAGTCCTGGTAGAACTCCAGCGCCGACCGGCCGACCGCTTCACCGGGCGACAGGCCCAGCGTGGCGAGCCCGCGGCCGGTGGAGAACGTGAAGCGCCCCTGCGCGTCGATGCCGAAGATGATGAGCGGGGCCTGCGCGACGATCGCTTCGAACGGCTCCGACGCCGGCGGTATCGGGAATCCCACCGGTGCCCGCCGGATTCCCTTACGGCCGGCGTTTCGGGCGCGCCTCTTGGGGCGCGCGGAGGAGGGCTTCTTCCTAGGCTTGGCCCTCATCGGCGCAGCCTCAGCCAGAGCAGGCGCAGGGCCGCGGCCACGGCCCTCTGCCGTACGGTCTCCCGGTCGCCGGAGAGCCTCCAGCGGCGCACCGCGATCCCGGCGCCGGGCCCCGCGACGGCGGCGAAGACCAGCCCCACGGGCTTGGCGGCGGTGCCGCCTGACGAGCCGGCGACGCCCGTCACCGAGACGCCGACGTCGGCGCCGGCGACGCGACGGGCGCCCGCCGCCATCTCCCGGGCGCAGGCGGCGGAAACCGCGCCGGCGCGAGCCAAGGTCACGGCCCTGACCCCGAGCAGGCCGCGCTTGAGCGAGTCGTGATAGGCCAGGACCCCGCCCCGGAAGTAATCGGAACTCCCAGGCACCGAGGTCAGGCGGCCGCTGAGCAATCCCGCGGTGCAGGACTCGGCCGCGGCCAAGGTCAACCTGCGGCGGCGCAGGAGTCCGCCCACGGCCGCCTCCAAAGTCAGGGCGCCTTCGCCCACGACGTGGCCCGCGAGTAGGCGCAAGGCCTGGCGCCTGCAGCGCGCGATGAGCCCGCGCGCGCGGCGCGCGCTGGAGCAGCGCGCCAAAACGTGGAAGTCCACTTGGCCGGGGCCCGCCAGGATGGTGAAGTCGAGCTCGGGCCCGGCCTGCCGCGTGAGGGGCTTGAGGCGCTCGTCGGCGGCGGATTCGGGCAGGCCGCAGAAGTGCAGGTCGAGGGTCGCGGCGTGGAGCCCGCGCGCGTAGGCCCGGCGCAGGCGCGGCAGGACTTCGCAGTCGAACAAGGGGAGCAGTTCGCGGGGAGGGCCCGGAAGCAGAGCCACGGTCTGCGGCGGGCCGCCGCGGCGCCTTACGACGATGACCTGCCCAGGGGCCGAGCCGACCCGGTTGGCCAGGGGCGCGGCTCCGCGCACGAGGAAGGCCTGGCGCCGGTTCTCCCTGGGGAGCCTCGTGCCCAGGCGGGCGAATTTGAGGCGGATGCCGGCGTAGAGCCGGGGCGAGAACACGAGGTCGCGGCCCAGCGCCCGGGCCACCGCCTCGCGGGTCAGGTCGTCGAAGGTGGGGCCGAGCCCCCCGCACACGATCAGCGCGTCGCAGCGCTGCAGAGCCGCGCGCACCGCGCCGGCCAAGGCGTCGGCGTCGTCGGGAAGGATGGTCGCGCGGGAGAGGCGCAGGCCCGCCGCGCCTAGGCGGAGGGCCAGAGCGGCGCGGTGCGTCTCGGGGCGGCCGTCGAGGAGCTCGGTGCCGACGCAGAGGAGTTCGACCACGGCAGCCGGCAGACTCCTGGCCACTACGCGCGCCTCATCGGTTACTGGTAGACGCCGGAGGGCGGCGGCGCGGCCTCCGGATTCTCTCCGGCTGGGATGGCCCCGAAGCGCGCCTCGTACTTCTCGATGTTGTCTTTGAGCGCCCACATGAGGCGCTTGGCGTGCACGGGGGAGGAGACCAGGCGCGTGAGCACCTTGGCCTTGGGCGATTGGGGCTGGAGGAAGATGAAGTCGAAAATGAACTCGGTCTCGCTGTGGGTGATCAGCGCGAGGTTGGCATACACGCCGCGCGCGGTGGCGTCGTCGATGTCCACTTGGAGCTGCCCCGCCTTGGATTCCTGTTCCATGGGGCCAAGTCTAGCATTTTCGTGCGAAAATTCATCTCCGCGGCCCATCCTCGCGGTCGCGTTCTTCTGTTGCACGCGCGCGCGAAAAACTGTTATCATCTTCTGCTCATGCCCAAGGGTGCTCTGGTCATCATCTCCGCGCCCTCAGGAACCGGGAAGTCCACGGTCTGCCGTAAGCTCCTGCTGCGCCGCAAGGACCTGCGCTACTCCGTTTCCTGCACCACGCGGGCGCCCCGGCCCGGCGAGAAGCACGGCCGGCACTACCAGTTCCTCGGGGCCGAGGACTTCAAGCGCCGCATCCAGCGCCACGAGTTCCTGGAGTGGGCCATGGTGCACGGCCACTACTACGGCACGCCTCGGCATTTCATCGAGAGCTCTATCCAGGAGGGCCGCTGGGTGCTGCTGGCCATCGACGTGCAGGGCGCGGCCGCCATCCGGCGCAAGCTGCCGGAGTCGGTCCTGGTCTTCCTGCTGCCTCCGTCGTGGGAGGAGCTCAAGGAGCGCCTGGCCGGCCGGCACGAGGATGCGCAGTCCGCGGCGACGCGCCTCACCAACGCTCGCGCGGAGCTGGAAGCCGCCAAGCGCTACGACTACGTCGTGGTCAACGACGAGCTGGACGCCGCGGTCGGACAGATCGAGAGCATCATAACGGCCGAGAGCCTCAAGACCTCGCGCCGCGAGTTTTTTGGACTTCCCTGAGGAGGGTTCGATGACGAAGAAGGAGCCCAAGGCCCAGCCGCAAGCGGAAAAGACCGTCGAGGAGATGATCCTCAACTACCAGCTGGACAAGTACTCCGCCATCCCCTTGGCCGCGCTCTGGGCCAAGGAGCTGCATCGCCGCGAGGAGAACCGCCATCTGACCAACGTCGAGATCCTGGAGAAGGCCTTGCACGACGTGCTCGGCGGCACCGTGGACTGGAAGAACGCGCGCAAAGCCATAGCCGCTTTGCCTGCGGCCGCCGTCGAAGCCGGGCAGCCCGGCGCGGACGACGGGGCCAAGAAGTCCAAGGCCTAGACCGGGCCGTCGCGCCGAGGGCCCGTGGCTGACGAACTGCTGGAGTTGACCCGGCGGCTGCGCCGCCGCGTCGAGCAGTCCCACCGCTCCTTGTGGAAGGCAGGAGCCTCCTCTGAGCCTCAGGGGCGGGTGGCCGACGGCAGGACCCGCCCCGGGGCCGCGGACAATGCCGCGCGCCTGGCGCAGGTCGCGCGCGAGGTGGAGTCCTGCCGCCGCTGCCCCCTGGGCAGCACCCGGCTCAAGGCCGTCCCCGGGACGGGCTCGTCCGACGCCCAGGTGCTCTTCGTGGGCGAGGGGCCAGGGTTCGCTGAGGACCGCCGCGGCGAGCCCTTCGTGGGCCCGGCCGGCGAGCTCTTGGATCGCATCCTCGCCGCTATCGGGCTCTCCCGCAGCACGGTCTACATCGCCAACATCGTCAAGTGCCATCCCATGAAGGATCCCGGCGCTCCTGAGGCCCGCGGCAACGACCGGCCGCCTACCCCCGAGGAGATGGCCGCCTGCCGGCCGCACCTCGCCGAGCAGATCCGCATCCTCGCGCCCCGCTGCATCGTGGCCCTGGGCGCGGTTGCCGCGCGCGCCTTGTTGTGCAGCGAGGCTCCCATCGGCCGGCTGCGCGGGACTTGGGGCCAGTACCGCGACGGAAACCTCGCGGTCAAAGTCCTGCCCACCTACCATCCCGCCGCCCTCCTGCGCGACCCCGAGCTCAAGAAGCTCGTCTGGCAGGACATGAAGGCCCTGCGGATGGAACTGGAGAGCGCGCCTCAGGCCTAGGATGCGCATCGCCGACGTCGCCTTCCCGGTGCCGCTGCGCAAGGGGTTCCATTATGCGGTTCCCTCCGGGTTGGACGTGCGGCCGGGGATGCGGGTGCGCGTGGAGTTCGGCGCCTGGCTGCGCACCGGGACCGTGCTCTCCGTCTTCGACGGGGATTCGCCGTTCAAGCTCAAGCCCGTGGCCGGCGTCCTGGACCGCGAGCCGGTCCTCTCCCAGGAGCTGCTCGGCTGCGCGGCCTGGATGTCTCGCCGCTACGGCGCGCCTATCGGGGAGTGCGTCAAGGCCGTGCTGCCCGCCTTCCTGAAATCCTCCGACGAGCCGGCGCAGCTCGCGGCCTTGGCCGCGGGCGCGGTCTTGCCGCCGGCCTTCGAGCTCACGGCCGGGCAGTCCCTGGCCCTGGACACCATCTCCCAGGCGCTGACGCGGCGCCGCGCGGAGACTTTCCTGCTCTACGGCGTGCCGGCCTCGGGCAAGACCGAGGTCTACCTGCGCCTCATCCGGCAGGTCGTGGACTCCGGCGGGCAGGCGCTCTTCCTGGTGCCGGAGATATCCCTGACCGGCCCCTTCTTCGGCGAGTTCTGCGACTCGCTCCAGGTCCCGGTGGTGCTCTGGCACAGCCGGCTCAAGGACAAGGAGAGGCGGCACTCCTGGCTCGCCATCCGCAGCGGGCAGGTCCGCGTGGTGGTGGGCGCGCGCTCGGCGGCGCTGCTGCCCTTCCGCGACCTGCGCCTGGCGGTGCTCGACGAGGAGCAGGACGAGTCCTTCAAACAGGAGGGGCAGTCCCCCCTCTACCATGCGCGCGACGTGGCGGTGCACCGCTGCCGCGCCAGCGGAGGCGTGACCGTGCTGGGCTCGGCCACGCCGTCCTTGGAGAGCTGGCAGGCGGTCAAGCGCGGCGAGGTCCGGCTGGTGGAGATGCCGCAGCGCGTCTCCAACGCGGCCAAGCCCGAGGTCACGCTCCTGCCCCTGCCCTTGGGCCGGGCCATCGCCCCGGAGCTGCTGGACAAGATCCGGCAGCGCCTGGCCCGCCGCGAGCAGACCATCCTCCTGGTCAATCGGCGGGGCTACGCCACCGTGGTGATGTGCTGCAAGTGCGGCTGGGTGGACCGCTGCGCCTCCTGTGGCGTGGCCAAGATCCAGCACGAGGACCCGGCCGCGGGCTTCGTTCTGCGCTGCCACCACTGCACCCGCCAGAGCCCCCTGCCCGCGCACTGCCCGCAGTGCGCCAACCCCGGGCTGCGCGTGATGGGCGCGGGCACGCAGAAGGTGGTCGCCGAACTGCGGCGCTTCATCCCGGCCGCGCGCGTGCTGCGCATGGACAGCGACACTCTCTCCGAGCGCGGCGGAGACCGCACGCTCTACGAGACTTTCCGCCGCGGCGAGGCGGACATCCTGGTGGGGACCAAGCTCGTGGCCAAGAGCTTCCACTTCCCTCAGGTCACGCTGGTGGGCGTTGTGGACGCCGACACCATGCTGCACATGCCCGATTTCCGCTCCTCGGAGCGGACCATGCAGATCCTGGCCCAGGTCGCGGGGCGCTCAGGCCGGGCGGACAAGGCCGGCGAGGTGGTCCTGCAGACCCTGCAGCCCGACCACATCGCGGTGCGCGGCGCGCTCCAGGGCGACTACGCGGCGTTCGCTGACCAGGAGCTGGGGCTGCGCCGCGAACTGGGCTATCCGCCTTTCAGCGGGCTGGTGCGGCTGGTCTGGACCGGCAAGGACGAGGCGGCCCTGGCCGAAGCCGCGGCGGCGGCCGTCGCGACCTTGCGTGACGCGCTCTCCGCGTGCGGCCACGAGGTGGTGGGCCCGGCCGCCGCGGTCCTGCCCAAAGCCGGGGGCCGGTTCCGCTATCACGCCTTGGTGAAGGTGGCGGAGCCGGAGCGGACCCTGGACGCCGTGCTGGCCCGGATTCAGGAGTGGGCGTGTCCGAAATCCTTTCGGTTTCAGGTGAATGTGGACCCATATGATTTGTTCTGACAGCTCCTCGGGAATATTGTTATAATGGCTCGGATGGCGCCCAGAGCATCGCGGGTCTTCCTCTTCGCGGCCTTGCTGGCCGGAAGTTGGTCCTTGCGTCCGGCCCGGGCCCAAGAGGCGGCCGACGAGTACGAGGCCCGGCTCACCGAGGTCAAGGGCGAGGTCACGGTGTTCACGTCCGAGGAGCCCGACGGCGTGCCGGGCGACCAGGACATGCCGCTGGCAGCGGGCGACCGGGTCAAGACCGCGGCCGACGCCAGCGCCGAGGTCACCCTTTCCGGCGAGCACTGCGTCCTCCTGCGCGCCGGCTCCGAGCTCGCCGTCACCTCCGTCAAGCGCAGCCGCTGCGTGCTGACTCTGGCCTTGGGCAGCCTGCTGGCCAAGATCCAGACCTTGGCCGGCGGCGGCTTCCAGGTGCAGACGCCGGCGGCCGTGGCCTCGGTGCGCGGCACCGAGTTCGGCGTCGAGGTTGACGCGGCGCAGCCGGACCAGACGCACGTGGGCGTCTTCGACGAGGGCAAGGTGGAGGTGTCGGGCCAGACGGGCCAGCCGGAACTGCTCAAGTCCAACCAGGAGACCAGCGTGCGGCGCGGGGCGCGGCCCCTGGCGGCCTACCAGCTCAGGCGCTTCGCGCGCCACCGTCAGTTCATGAGGGCTTTCCGCAAGAGGGCCCAGGCCGTGCGCAATGGCTGGCGCGCTTTGGGCCTGCAGGCGCGCCTGGGCAAGCGCCGCGAGATGCTGCAGAGGCTGAGGCAGGTGCGCGAGCAGAGGCTGGAGAAGGCGCGGCAGAAGGCTCAGCAGAAGCTGCGCGGGCGCAAGGGCAGCAAGGCCCTGCGGCCGGACCAGGAGAAGATGGAGAAGCGCAAGAAGGCCATCCGGGAGAGGCTGCGCCGGCCGGGGAACTGAGTTGTTCATAACGATCGCGGGCGAAGAGCGGAAGTTCTGCGCGCAGCTCCAGGCGCTGCTGCTGGGGCAGAACCACAAGGTGACCGTGCTGACGTCTTTGGCTCTGGTGATGGAGTCCTTGCAGGGGCTGGCGCCGCATCTCCTGGTGGTGGCGCCGGAGTCCGATTCCGACGGCGCGGCCCGCTTGCTCAAGTCCATCCGGGACGAAGCGGGCCTGCGCCGGCTGCCGATCCTCTGCGTCAATCCGCAGGGCGGCAGCGCCGACGGCGTGGGCTATCTGGACGCCGGGGCCGATGATTTCATCAACCGGCCCTTCAATGGGCAGATCTTCCTGGCGCGCGTGCGCACGCTGCTGCGCCGGCGCATCTGGAACGGGGACCTGGAGGAGGACGAGGTGACGTCCTTGCGCTGCGGCCCGCTGCTGATGAACCTGGTCTCGCGCCAGGTGCTGGTGGCGGGCATCCCGGTGGTCCTGACCCGGCTCGAGTTCGACCTGCTGGCCTTCCTGGCCCGCCGCCCGGACGAGGTCTTCAAGCGCGAG
Source organism: Elusimicrobiota bacterium (assembly GCA_026388095.1). Taxonomy (NCBI): domain Bacteria; kingdom Pseudomonadati; phylum Elusimicrobiota; species Elusimicrobiota bacterium. The sequence continues at coordinate 19,649 of JAPLKL010000011.1, forward strand.
GATATCCTGGAGACCGTCTGGAACTATCCGGTGGATGTGGCGACCCGCACCTTGGATAAGCATGTGGAGACCTTGCGCCGCAAGCTGGGCGCCTTCGGCTCGGCCGTCCAGACCGTGCATGGCATCGGCTACCGCCTCGAGCCTCCTCAACAGCAGCCCAGCAAGGCGAGGCGTTGACTCCCCAGGAGGAAGGCGAGAGAAAATAGGATTTACGCAAGTGCATTATGTTCTATAATGAACGGCAATCAAAGGAGGAACAACATGACTAACCGAAGCACGCTGCTTTCGCTCGCCGTCTCAGCCCTACTCTGCGCGGCCGCTGCGGCCCGCGCGGCCGATGCCCCGGGCTCGGCCCAGACCGACTTCCCGTGGGGCTCCGTGACGCTCCTGAGCGGGACGGCGGCCGACTTGGAGCACCAAGTCGACGTCCGCTCCGCCGCCTTAGGGAAAATCGCTCCCGCCAACGGCGCTCTCGGCGACCTCACCAAGCTCAAGGCCCCGCTGCTGCGGATCGCCTTCACCGACGTCGCGCGCATCGTGAAGACGAGGCAGCTCACCACCTTCGTGGGGCGCCATATTCTCGCGGCTTCGGCTTTCGACTTCGCCGAGGTGTCGTTCCCGGCGGATATCGCGATTTCCACACACTCTGCCGCGCTCGTGATAGGCACGCTGGGGAAAGCGCGCGAGATCATCGCGGCAAACGGGCAGAAGGTGGCCGTGGCCGGCGTCTCCGCGCGGCTGGTCGGCGTAGTGGACGGAGGCGTCCCGCAGGCCAATGGGACGTTCTCCTTCGCGCCGAACAGCCCGATCCGCATCTATCAGCTCAAGCCCCGGGCAAAGAAGAAAGCCGCCAAATAGAGGAGCCCTCAGACCAAGCGCCGCGGAAACGTGTTCCTCATTCCGCGGCGCTTGGGTCCCCCCCATCGCTGCGCTGAAATGGGCGCCAAATCGAAGATGCGCGCGCCCGGCTTTCCCTGCGATTCAGGGGAGCGCGCGGAGGGAGTATCCGCCTGGCTGGTCCCTGCGGCCGTCTTCGTCATAACCTGCGCGTTCTTCCTACCGGTCCTCAGCAACGGGTTCGTCAATTGGGACGACGACAAGTGGCTCCTGACCAACCCCTACTTCCGCGGGCTGGGCTGGGCGCAGATGAAATGGATGTTCACCAGCTTTCTCATGCGCAATTACGTGCCCCTGACCTGGATTTCCTGGGCTCTCGACTACCAACTCTGGGGGATGAATCCCTTCGGCTTTCATCTCACCAATCTGCTTCTCCACGGACTCAACGCCGTGGTGTTCTACCGGTTATGCCTGCGCTTGCTGGACTGCGCTCTGCCCGCCTCCGGCCGGGAGCGGGCTACCGGTCTGCGCGCGTGCTCGGGGCTGGCCGCGCTTTTTTTCGCGGTCCATCCGCTGCGGGTCGAATCCGTGGCCTGGGCCGTGGAGCGGCGCGACGTGCTTTCCGGCTTGTTCTATCTGCTGACCCTGCTGGGCTACCTGCGGGCTTGCGGCGCGCAGTTGGAGCCGGCGCGCCGCCGGCGCTGGCTGGCCGCTTCCCTGGCGGCTTACGCCGTGTCGCTGTCGGCCAAGGGGATGGGGGTGAGCCTGCCGCTGATCCTCGTGGTGCTGGACATCTACCCTTTGCGCCGGCTCTCCGGCGACTGCCGGGGCTGGCTTGGGCCCGGGTCCAGGGGAGTCCTCCTGGAAAAGATCCCCTTCCTGTTTTTAGCCCTGGCCGTCGGACTCATCGGGCTCCTGGGCCAGGCGCACAGCGCAACCATGCTGTCTTTGCGAGAATACGGACCGGCCGCGCGCCTGGCCCAGGCGTGTTTCGGCTTGGTCTTTTACCTGGTGAAGACGGCCTTTCCCCTCCAGCTTGCGCCGCTTTACGAGCTGCCGCTGCGTCTTGAACCCGGGTCCTGGCCGTTTCCGCAGAGCATGGCTCTTGTCTGCGGCCTGACCGCGGGCTTCGTCGCCCTGCGCCGGCGCTGGCCGGCGGGCCTGGCCGTGTGGACATGCTACGCCGCGACCTTGGTCCCGGTTTCCGGGCTGGTTCAATTTGGAGCCCAGATAGCCGCGGACCGATACACCTACCTTCCCTGCCTGGGCTGGGCCGTGCTCTTAGGCGGCGGCCTTCTGGCTCTCTGGCGCCGGCGCAGCCCATGGCTGCCCCTGGCCCTGGGGCTGGCGGTGACGGCCGTGGCGGTGCTCGGCTCCATGACTTGGCGGCAAGCCCGGTTCTGGCATGACTCCGAAAGCCTGTGGCGCCGCGTACTTGCCGTCGACCCGGACTCCAGCGTGGCCCACAACAACCTGGGCAATGTCTTTTCCGCGCGCGGAGGGACGCAGGAGGCTGTCGCGCATTACCGCCAAGCGCTCCGGTTGAACCCGAATTTCGAGGAAGCCCACAACAACCTCGGCGCGGTTTTGGCCGCCCAAGGCAGGCTCGCGGAAGCGATATCTTGCTACCAAGCGGCTCTCCGGATCAAACCGGATTATGCCGAGGCGCATAACAACCTGGGATTGGCCTTGGCCAGCCAAGGCGGGCTCGACGAGGCGGCCGTCCAGTACCGGGAAGCCCTGAGAATCAAGCCGGACTACGCGGAGGCCTACAACAATCTGGGCCTGCTGCGCGTGGGGCAGGGCCGATTGGACGAGGCCATCTCCTATTACCAGGAAGCGCTGAAGATCCTTCCGGACCACCCGGTCATCCACGCCAACATCGGCATAGCCCTTTACCGGCGGGGACAAGTCGAGGAGGCCATCCGGCAGTACCGTGAAGCCTTGGCCCTGGATCCCGGCGCCGCGCAGGTGCGCAAGACCCTGGAACTTCTAGGCGCCCTGCCGGTTTCCCCAGCCAGGCCTTGAGCGCGCCTTCCGGCGCGCTGATCATCGCCGTATCGGCCGTTTCAGGAATGCCGAGACTTTTTCGCAAGGGTCCAAGCGGCGAGGGTCGATGCGAAGGGCTTCTCGGCACTCCCGCCTGCCTTCGTCGAATCTTCCTTGCAGCATCAAGGTGACGCCGAGATTCCCATGGGCGTCGGCATGATCGGGCTTCAGGTTCAGCGCGGCTCGGAATTGATCCGCGGCCTCGTCCAAACTGTTCCCGCGGGCCAGGGCCAACCCGAGGTTGTTGTGGATCTGGGGCTCTTGGGGCTGCAGCCTCAGCGCTTCTCGATACTGCGCGGCGGCGGCCTGAAAGTCGCCTTGACGCGCCAGGGCCAGTCCAAGATCATTGAGTATGTCCACGGAATCGGGCCTGGCCTGCAACGCCCGGCGATAATGCTCCACCGCTTCTCCGGGCTTGCCCTGAGCGGCGAGGGCGTCGGCCAGGTTCCGGTGAGCGTATGGGTAATCGGGGAATATCTTGAGCGTCTCGCGGTACTGGGCTATCGCCTCGTTCCACCTGCCCTCCTGCGCCAGAGCGTAGCCGAGGTTGTTGTGGGCTTGGACTAATTCAGGGTCTATATCGATGGCGTAGCTCCACAGGCTCTTCGTGTCATGCCAGACCTGGGCCTGCCGCCAAGTCAGGACAGCGAGGAAGCAAACGACGCCGGCCGCGGGAAACAGGAGCTTCCTCGCCATTTCGACGCGGCGGTCCCACATGGACAGCATCCCGCCTCCCGCCAAAAGCGGCCATGCCATGCAGGAAAGATAAGAATAGCGGTCGGCGGCGAGCTGGGAGCCGAATTGGACGAAACCGAGGACCGGCAGCAGCGTCGCGACATAGAATGTCCATGCGGCCAATCCAGCCGGCCAGTCCCGCCGGGCCTTCCAAAAAACCGCGGTCATGGATAGCAACAGGGCGGCACGGAACGCGAATTCCCCGCTCGCGGGAGTCAGGCTGGGCAGGCGGTAGAGCGGCAGCAAGCGGAGCGGGAAGATCGTTTTCCATAGGTAGAAAGTCAGGCCGGCGGCGGCTTGTGCGATGCGGGCGGAAAAGCCATGCGCCTGCCAAGCCATCAGATAGCCCTCATGGCTCTGCCCCATGTAGCCGATCACTGCCATGGCGAGGGCGAGAGCTGCGTAAGGGAGTTTTTCTACCAAGAGCGGACGCTGCGGCGGGGCGAACCACAGAAGCGGGTCGCCGGGCAATCTTCTCAACGGGTAGACGTCCAGGATCAACAGCGCGACGGGCAGCGTCACCCCGATGCCTTTGGACAAAAGGGATGACGCATACGCCAGAAGCGACAGCAGATACCAGCGTCTGCCCGAGGAGCCTTCCCCGCCGGCACAGGACCGCAGATAGGCGAGGATCGTCCCTAGATAAAATAGACCGGAAAGGACGTCCTTGCGCTCCGTGGCCCAGGCGACGGACTCCACGCGGAGCGGATGGAGAGAAAATAGAAGGGCGGAAAACGCGGCGGACAGGCAAAGCCCCAGATCGGTCTTGGATCCGCAGCGCGCCAAACGCAGCAGGCGAAGGCTAATAAGGAAGAAGAGGGCCGCATTGAAGGCATGGAGGACGATATTGGTCAGGTGGTACCCTGTCGGGTTCATCCCCCATAAAAGATAATCGACGTCGAAACTGATCCAAGTCAATGGCTGGTAATGGCTTTGGTAGAAGGTGGTGAACATCCACCGCAGTTGTGCCCAGCCGAGGCCCCGGTAGTTCTGATTGCCGGTCAGGACGAAGTTGTCGTCCCAGAGCAGGAACTGATTCCGAAGCGCGGGAGAGAACGCCAGAAAAGTCGCGAAGGCTACGGCAACGGCGAAAAGCCAAAGATGGACCGGCGCACATTCCGTCCCAATAGCGGCGGGAAGAGACGGCCTGTTCTCGTCTGCCCTCATCAACGGGCGCCTGTCGTAGGCAAAGATCCTCCATAGGCGCTGAGCAATCGGTTGACCATCGTGTCGCTCACTCTGCCTCCCGTCGCATTGCACATCAGATCCCGCGGGGCTGTGCAGACCTCCCACCACGTGACGCCGTTGGGATCTTCCGGCGAGCCTTCGAAAGCGTGCAGATAGAAGTCCGTAAAGCCGAGCAGATGGGCGAACTCATGGGCGAGAATCCGGCGCGTGGTCGTCCCGGGAGCCAGGAAGATCGCCCTATGGGTCTCGAACGAGGACTCGGCGCCTGTGGTCAGGACGAGCAGCGCGGGGTCGAAGCGCGCCAGATGCGCGTCAGTGTTGATCCTCGTGCCGCGAGCCGGCGGACCTTTCGGATATAGACTTGATGGGGAACGGCGGCTCCAATCGAGGATGATCTGCAGCCCCGCTTTCTTCATCGCTTCGCCGCCATTCCAGTGCAGCGCGACCGCCTCCGAGAAGGCCCGCAGGAAAGCCTCATCCTCGATATCGGTCTGGATGCGCACAAACATGACCCGAACGCCTGGGCCGATCTCCTGGATGTGAAGTCCGGGCGTGGGCGCGAATCCCAGCAGCAGCCCGCTGTCGAGCTTGACGCGGGCCGCTTCGATCCGCGGCATCGTCTCTGGAGTCATCGGCACGGTGGCCAAGACCCGGTAGGCCTCAAGGAGCTCATTGAATGGCTTGAAGGACTCCGCCCTTGGCTGCCAGTTGGCATGGTAGTTCAGATTCCCGTCTATCTGCTTGAAGATCCCCGATAGGCGCTCATAGCCATCGAGGAGCGCGCCGAGATCGGCTGTCCGAGACGAGAGCTTTACCGACAGATCCGCCGCCACGGATTTTTGCGAAACGACCGCAACGGCGAGGTCCGCAAGAGAGGAATGGACTTCGTGAAGCTCGATCTTCTCCGGACCGTCAGGCCGGACCTCCGGCAGCAGCGCGTAGCCCGTCGGACGCGGTTTCGGGGGAGCCGGCTCCAGTCTGGCAAGCAGATCCGGGCGCTCGGCCTTGATCCGCTTTTGAAGAACCGTCCATATATCGCGGACCTGCACCGACAGCTCGTCTCGGGCCGAAGCGATGCGGTCGTAGGTCGCCTTCCAGGGGGGCTGCACGGGCAGTCCGTAGGCCCGGGCAGGACGCCAAGAGAAAAGGCCCAGCAAGCCGATGAGCAAGAAAGCGATGCGGGCCGAACTCCCCGCGCGAAAGTCCTGGGGCCGCATAGGGCTATTGTATCACAGTCGCAGGACTTGATGTCCCCAGTGTGCGGACGTGTAAGAAAAAAATTAAAATGTCCGCTTTGAGAAAAATAGAAATGTCCGGTTTTGGGCTACCATCATGGGATGGACGACACCGAAACAATAGAGCTGAGCATGCGTGAAATAGACAGATTGCGGGTGATTCGAGACGTTCT
>JAPLKL010000012.1 GCA_026388095.1 Elusimicrobiota bacterium
GCGGCGGTGCCGACGACGAAGGTCTCCTTATCGAGCGGCGGGACGAACGCGGACAACTCCGGCGCGGGCCAGGGGGGCTTGTTCTACATGGCCACCTCCAGCATCGTAGCCACCTCGCCCCTGACCGGCGTGCTCAAGGGCAACGGCAACGGCGCGCCCTCTGCCTTGACCGGCACGCCGAATTACCTTGCCTATTGGTCGGATAACTACACCGTCGCGCCGACGCCGACGACGAAGGTCTCTTTATCGAACGGCGGGACGAACGCGGACAACTCCGGCGCGGGCCAGGGGGGCTTGTTCTACATGGCCGCCTCCAGCATCGTAGCCACCTCGGCCCTGACCGGCGTGCTCAAGGGCAACGGCGCCGGCGCGCCCTCTGCCTTGACCGGCACGGCGAATTACCTCGCCTAGCCCTCTGCCATGACCGGCACGGCGAACCAGATCGCCTATTGGTCGGATGCCAACACCCTCGCGTCGACACCGTACGTCTCCTTATCGAGCGGTGGGATGAACGCGACCAACGCCGGCGCGGCCCCGGGGGCCTTGTTCTACATGGCCGGCTCCAGCATCGTAGCCACCTCGGCCCTGACCGGCGTGCTCAAGGGCAACGGCGCCGGCGCGCCGGCAGGCGGCGCCTTCGTGTCCGATCTCCAGGAGACCGTATCCTACAAGCAGTACGATCAGACGAACGTGCCGATCACAGGCGTTCGCATCTCAGGCACGTCCCTGAGACTCATCTCGTACTCTCTGAGCTACCTAAAGGCCACCCTAGTCCCGGGCACCCCCACGGGACAGATGTACTTCTGCAACAGCTGCGTCCCGGTGAAGATCGCCGTCTCGACCGGCACGGCCGCCGGTGATGTCGCCGACGTGCGCGGCGGGCAGTTACAGTGATTATGAATGGTGATGCCATGAAGCCCTTGGCGGAGGCCAGGCCATGAGACAGGCGCTCTTGCTCGCAGCGTTCCTCGCCGTTGCCGCGGCCGCGGCGCGCCCGGCCTGGGGCCAGGCCACCTGCACGCAGGGCCTGCCCGCCGCCTCCGGCCTCTGCATGGCCGAGTCCGCGATCAGCTCCGGCGGGGGCCGCATGTGGGGCTCCGACGTCAGCAGCTCCACCACCGCAGGCATACATCTCACCTACTTGATGGGCAAATTCATCACGCCCATGAGCGGCGGCAACCTCAAGATCTGGCCCGGAGTCCTGGCCGCGGTGACGCTGGCGAAATCCGACACGAGCGCCTCGCACCCCTTCCCCACGCCCTTCATCCCCTCCCAGGGCCACACCCAGATCGTGTTCTCGTCCTTGCCCCCCGAGGTCATAATCACGATCTACACGCTCTCCGGGCACCTGGTCAAGACCCTCAACAAGTCGGACAACTCCGACCGGATCGCCTGGGCGCCGGTGGCCAACGAGCAAGGCTCCCCCGTCGCCAGCGGCGTCTATTTCTACATCGTCAAACAGCCCGGGGTCGGCCAGAAGAAAGGCAAGCTCATGATCATCAAGTAGCGCGCTCACGCAGGCGCCTGTAAGTCAGCCCCAGCAGCCGGTCGCTGCGCGCGCACAGGACGGACTGCCCCAGCCACAGGTTGACCCGCCATTGCGGGACCATCACCCGGCGCGACGGGTCCAGCGGGTTGGCGCGGCGCAGCAGCGCGACCGTCCCCAGCCCGATCCAGATCGGCCAGATGCAGGCCAGGCGCAGCCGCCAGAGCCGCGGGGGCAGGCGCAGGACGTAGGTCCAGCCCGCGTCGAGATGGCCCAGCGCCGTGTCCAGCCACCGCCCGTAGAGCTGGCGAACCTCGCCGAAGCTCGCCGGATCCAGCAACCGCCGCGGCTGCGCCGCCGGCAGGTAGCAGCGGCCGATGCGCAGGTCGCCGGGCAGATCGCGCAGGACGTTGACGAGCTGCAGCCCCTTGCCGAAGCGCACCCCCAAGCGGACCATCTCCGCCTGGTCGAGCGCGGCGAAGGCGGGCAGATGCGCCGCGCACATCCTGGTCCAGAACTCCCCCACGCAGCCCGCCACCAGGTAGGTGTAGCGGTCCAACTCGGCGTCGTCCGACAGGGCCGAGAGCTCCCGCTCGCTTTCTCCCGGGAACCGCTCCAGATCGAAGATCTGGCCCGCCACGATGGTGTCGAGCAAAGAGCCGATGAGCTCCCGGTCGCCGGGCGCGAGGGCCTCCAGCGCCGCGGCGCAGCCGTCCAGACTCTCCAGCAGGAGCCGCTCCGCGGGCAAGGCCTGTCCGCTCGCCAGTTCCGAGACCGGACGGAAATCGCCCTGGCGCATGGCGCGCAGCAGCTCCAGCCGGCGCCGCCTGGGCACGGCCTTGGTGTCGGCCACGGTATCGCTGGCCCGGGCCAGCAGGTAGGCCAGGCTGACCTGCGCGCGCAGTTCCACAGGCAGGACGCGCAGGGAGAGATAGAAGGAGCGCGAGACGCCGCGCAGCAGCGCGTCGGGGATCATCTCCGGGGAGCCGGCTTCTTTCCGGACGAAGCGGCCTTCTCGCCGGCGACACCGGTCACGGACCACGAGAAATTCACGAAGCCCAAGTCCTCGCCGCCGAAAGCGGCGTGGCGGACCCCACCGGCGTTGGGAGCGCGCGGCCCGGGGCCCGGGTTGATGGCCGTCAGCGCGATCTCCGCGCTGCCCGGCATCTGCTCGTTGAAATCAACTCCCTGGGAACGCAGGGTGAATGTGTCCTCCTTCTCGTCCGCGGGGGACCAAGCCCCCCCCACCACGCGAACCGCGGAGATCTCGACCTTCTCCAGGTAGCCTTCCTGGATGAAGAACCGCGCCTCCAGATGCATCCTCCGGGGGCGCAGGGCGGCGGGGTAGACGCACACCACCAGCCAGAGGTCCTCGCCCGCCGGGTAGACGCGCGCCGCCGCCTTCACCGCCGATGAGCGGCCCCGGTACCGGCCGCCGACCTTGCGCACATTGGCCTCGAAGGAGCTGCGGCCCCCCGCGGCCGGCCGCAGACGCACCGAGACCGGCTCCCAATCCGCGGCCTCCCTATGCACGACGACACGGCTCCTGGGGACGACCGGCTCCTCCGGGGCCGCAGGGGGGCTGACCACAACCGGTGTGGAGGCCGCCACCGCGGCCGTGGACGACGCGACCGTCGCTGTGGAAGCCTCTTGTCCCAGAGCCGGACCGCACAGGGCCGCGGCGAGCAACAGGCCTGCCGTCGTCAAGAGAGCATCCTGAGAGTCTCTCCCAGAAGATCCAGCCGGGAGCGGGCCGCGTCGTACTGCCGGCGCGCCAGCTCCACCTCGGCCTGCGGGGCGCGAGCCAGGAAATCCTTGTTCTCCATCTTGGCCGCGAGCTTGGCCAGATCCGCCTCCGTCTTCGCGATCTCCCGGCGCAACCGCCCGCATTCCTGGGCCAAGTCGATGATCCCCTCCAGCGGGACGTAGAAGCTCATGCCCGCGGCGACGGCCGTGGCGCTGTGCGCGGGCCGAGCGCCCTCCCGGGAATGCCGGATGTCGCGCAGATGCGCCAAGGCCGTGAGATAGGCGGCCCGCTTGGCGAGCAGCTCGCGGACATCGGCCGAGCCGCCGGCGCTGACCACGTCGATCTTGAGGCCCGGAGGGACGTTGAGCTGGGCGCGCAGGGAGCGCAACGCCGCCACCACCTCCATCACGGAGCCCATCTCGCCGCAGGCCTCGGCGTCCGACCAGTCGCCGGGGAGCTCCGGCGCGCCCGCTTGCACGATGAAAGCCGCCTGGCCCCCGTTGAAGGGCTTGAGCGACTCGTAGAGCTCCTCCGTGATGAAAGGCATGAACGGATGCAGCATGCGCAAGGTGCCGCTGAGCACCTCCACGAGCACCGTGCGCGCGGCCTCCTGGGCCGGCTGGTCCTGCCCCTGCAGCCGGATCTTGGCCAGCTCCACGTACCAATCGCAGAACTTGTCCCACAGGAAGCCGTAGAGAGCGTCGGCCGCGGCGGCGGGGTCATAAGCGTCGAGCTTCTGACGCGCCTGGGACAGCGCGGCCTGGTACTCGGCGAGGATCCACCGGTCGCAGAGCTCCAGACGCCCGCGGTCCAGGGCCGAGAGGGCATAGGCCTTGGGAGCCGGCAGGTTCATGAGCACGAAACGAGTGGAGTTCCACAGCTTGTTGGCGAAGTTGCGCGAGCCGGTGATCGAGCTCTCCGCGAAGGGGATGTCCCGGCCCGGATGGGCCTGGATGACCAACGAGAAGCGGAAGGCGTCGGTCCCGTATTTGTCCATCATGACCAGGGGATCCACCACGTTGCCTAGGGACTTGGACATCTTCTTGCCGTGCTTGTCGCGCACGATGCCGTGGATGAGGCTCTCCGGGAAGGGCACCTCTCCCGTCAGCGCCAGGCCCATCATCTGCATGCGCGCCACCCACAGGTAGATGATCTCGTAGCCCGTGACCAGCAGCGAGGTCGGGTAGAAGAACTTCAGTTCCGGCGTGCGGCCGGGCCAGCGGAACACGGAGAAGGGCCACAGGGCCGAGGAGAACCACGTATCCAGGACGTCCGGGTCCTGGACGAACTCGGCGCCGCCGCAGACCTGACAGGACTCGGGCGCCTCGGCGCGGAGCACGCCCCGCGCGCCCGCGACCTGGTGGAAGTCGGTCTTGATGCGCTCGCCGTGGCACTTGACGCAGTACCACACCGGGATGCGGTGGCCCCACCAGATCTGGCGCGAGATGCACCAGTCCTTGAGCTTGGAGAGCCACTCGCGGTAAGGCTTGGCCCAGGACTCCGGGTAGAGCCGGAACCGGCCCGAATCCAGGGCCACGGCGGCGGGCTTGGCCAGCTCCTCCATGCGCACGAACCATTGCCAGGAGAGCATGGGCTCGATGGGCTGGTTGCAGCGGTAGCACACCCCCACGCTGTGCGGGTAGTCCGCGACCTTCTCCAATGCCCCGGCGGCCTTGAGGTCCTCGACCACCTTCTCGCGCGCCGCCTCCCGGGAGAGCCCCGCGTAGGCCGCGCCCGCGGCCGCGGTCATGTGGCCGTCCGGCGAGATCACGGCCACCGAGGCCAGCTTGTGCCGCTGGCCGATCTCGAAGTCGTTGGGGTCGTGCGCCGGGGTGACCTTGAGCGCCCCGGTGCCGAACTCGGAGTCCACGTACTCGTCGCCCACGACCCGGATCTCGCGGCCCGCCAGGGGCAGGCGCAAGGACTTGCCGATCAAGCCCTGATAGCGCGGGTCCTTGGGGTTGACCGCCACGGCCGTGTCGCCCAGCATGGTCTCCGGCCGGGTGGTGGCCACCACCGTGCCGCGGCCGCCGTCCGCGGCCGGATAATGGATATGCCAGAGATGGCCCTTGCGCTCCTCGAACTCCACCTCGATGTCGGAAAGCGCCGTGCCGCAGCGCACGCACCAGTTGACCATGCGCTCGCCGCGGTAGACCAAGCCCTTCTCCCAGAGGACCTTGAAGGCCTCGTGCACGGCGTCGGCCCGGTCCGCGTCCATGGTGAAGGCCTCGCGGCGCCAGTCCAGGGCGCAGCCCAGGCGCTCCAGCTGGCCCAAAATGGTGTTCTTGCACTGCTTGGTCCAGGCCTGCATCCGGGCCAGGAACTTCTCGCGCCCCAGCATCTGCCGGGTCAGCTTCTCCGCCTTGAGCTGCTTCTCCATGACGCTCTGCGTCGCGATGCCGCCGTGGTCCGTGCCCGGGATCCAGCACACGGGCCGGCCCAGCAGGCGCTGGTAGCGGGCGAAGATGTCCTGCAGCGTGTTGTCCAGGGCGTGGCCGACGTGCAAGGCGCCGGTCACGTTGGGCGGCGGGATGACCATCACAAAAGGCCTCTCCCCTGAGCCGGGCTCGCAGTGGAAGAGGTCGGCGGCGCGCCAGCTCGCGCTCCACTTGTCCTCCACCGGCCTGGAGGTGTAGACCTTGTCGAGCATCAGGGCTTCTCCTTCGGGGGCTGCGGCCCGCCGAGCAAGGCTCGGATCTTGGCGATGAGAGCCTCGCCGTCGATCGGCTTGGTGATGTACTCGAAAGCCCCGGCCGAGATGCCGCTGATGACGTCTACGGTCTCGTTGGAGCCGGTGAACATCACGATGGGGATGGCCTGGGTCGCGGGATCGGCCTTGAGCCGGCGGCAGAGGTCGAAGCCGGAGACCTCGGGCATGTAGAGGTCGAGGAGGACCAGGTCCGGCTGGCCTTTCTTGATGGCGTCGAAGGCCTGCGCGGAGTCCCCGAGCCCCTCGGCGTCGAACCCCGCGTGGCCCAGGGCGAGGGTCACGGTCTCGCGCACCATGTCCTCATCGTCGATGATGAGGATCTTTTTCTTCTTCTGTTCCATGGTCATAGCAGGTCCGAGGCCAAGGCGGCCAGGGGGCTCCTCTCGCTCTTGGTGAAGGTCACGTGCCCGAAGAGCGCCTGCCCCTTGAACCGCTCCACCAGGTAGGTCAGGCCGTTGGAGGATGCGTCGAGGTAGTAGTTGTCGATCTGATAAGGGTCGCCGGTCAGGATGATCTTGGCGCCCTTGCCCGCGCGGGAGATGATGGTCTTGACCTCGTGGGGGGTGAGGTTCTGGGCGTCGTCGATGATGATGTAGAGGTTGGGCAGGCTGCGGCCGCGCAGGTAGGTGACGGCCTCGATCTCCACGGTCCCGTCCTCCAGCAGCATCTGGATGTCCATGTCGGTGGTCTCCAAGGACCCCTTGGGCCGCTCCAGCAGGAAGCTCAGGTTGTCGTAGATGGCCCCCATCCAGTTGGTGAGCTTCTCCTGCTTGGTCCCGGGCAGGAACCCGATGTCGTGCCCGACCGCGACCACGGGCCGGCCCACCAGGATGCGCCGGTAGTACTTGTCCTCCAGCGTCTGCTGCAGGCCCGCGGCCAAGGACATCAAGGTCTTGCCCGAGCCCGGGACCCCGACCAAGGTCACCAGCTGGATGTCCTTGTTGAGCAGGAGCTCGATGGCGAAGCGCTGCTCGGTGTTGAGGGGCTTGATGCCCCAGGGCGCCGTATCGCCCTTGGCCAGCGGCACCAAGGCCGCGGCCTTCACGTCGAAGCGCGCCAGGGCGCTCTGGGAGCCGCCTGAGGCGCTCTTCAAGACCGCGAACTCGTTGGGCTTGAACTCCACGCCCGGCAGCACGGCCTTCTTCTCCTTGTAGAACCGGTCGATGACCCCGGCGTCCGCGGCCACCTCGCGCCAGCCGGAGTAGAGCACGTCCACGTCCACCTTGGACTTCTCATAGTCCTGCGCCTCCAGGCCCAGGGCCTCGGCCTTGATGCGCAGGTTGATGTCCTTGGAGATGAAGACCACGTTCTCGCCCTGCTTCCTGAGGTATTGCGCGCAGGACAGGATCTCGTTGTCCTTGGTGTGCTGGGAGAAGGACCGGGGCAGGCCTTCGGAGACCTGCATCTCGACCTTGAGCTGGCCGCCGTGCTCGAGCGGGACCCAGTCGGAGAGCTTGCCTTTCTTGCGCAGCTCGTCGAGCTGGCGCGCGACCAGCCGCGCCGACCGGCCGCGCTCGTCGTTGTTGCGCTTGAAGGTATCGAGCTCCTCGATGACGGGCAGGGGGATGACCACGCGCGCGCCCTGGAAAGCGAACATGGCCAGGGGGTCATGGAGGATGACGTTGGTGTCGAGCACGAAGGTTTTCATGTGCGCTCCTTGAAGGGGGCGACGAACTCCGCGAAGGCCTCATTGGCCAGGAACAGGCCTTCCCGCGTGAGCCGCGCCCGGCCTCCGTGCCGGGTCACCAGCCCCCGGCGCTCCAGGTCCTCCCACTCGCGGCGGAACTGGCTTTCCATGTCCGGCTCAAGAGGCAAGCCCGCGACGCGGCGCAAGCCCAGGAACACCCGTTCGCCGAGCTTGTCCTTGCCCGCCAAGGTCTCGCTCTCCGCCACGGGCCGCGCTCCGGCCTCGACCGTGCGGCAGTACTCGTCGAGGTCGGAGCTATTGCGGCTGCGCACTCCGCCCAGATGCGAGGCCGCCGCGCAGCCCAGGCCGACGTACTCTCCCCCCGCCCAGTAGTTCAGGTTGTGGCGCGACTCGTGACCGGGCTTGGCGAAGTTGGAGATCTCATAGTGGCAGAGCCCCGCCGCCGCGATGCGGCCGATGGCGGCCTCGAGCAGTTCGCGGCCGGAATCCTCGTCGGGCATGAACCCGGAGCGTCCCAACGGAGTCTCTTCATGGACATCGAGCCCATACAGCGAGAGATGGTCCGGCCCCAGGGCCAGGGCCCGGTCGAGGTCCTCTCGGAACACGGCCGCGCTCTGCCCGGGCAGGCCGCAGATGAGGTCCACGGACAGCGACCAATCGCCGGCCTGACGGGCCAGCGCGAAGGCCCGCAGGCAGTCCTGGGCCGAATGACGCCGGCCCGCCGCCTGCAAGACCCGGTCGTCGAGGGATTGCAGACCCAGGCTCAGACGGGTCACTCCCGCCCGCCGCAAAGCCGCCAGCTTGTCGCGATCGAGGCTCTCCGGGTTGGCCTCGAACGTCACTTCCCGGTAGCGCCCCTTGGGCAGGCGGGCGAAAAGCTCCTCGATCTGCCCGGCGCCGAGCTCCGAGGGCGTGCCGCCGCCCACGTAGAGAGTCTCAAGGTCCGGCAGAGGGCCCCGGAGCGCCGCTTCGGCCTCCAGCGCCGCGAGGTAGCGCGGGATGTCGGCGCTCCGCCCGGGGAAGGAGGTGAAGTCGCAGTATCCGCACTTCCCCGAGCAGAACGGGAGATGGACGTAAAGACCCAGCGGGCCTGCTTCTGCCAACCTGGTCCTCGCTAGTTCTTCTTGATGAACATCGAGATCACGTCGATCGGGACCGGGAATATGGTCGTGGTGTTCTTGTCCACGGCTATCTCGGACAGGGTCTGCAGATAGCGCAGCTGGATCGCGGCCGGGTTCTGAGAGAGCACCGCCGCGGCCTGGCCGAGCTTCTCGGACGCCTGCAGTTCGCCTTCCGCGTGGATGATCTTGGCCCGGCGCTCGCGCTCGGCCTCGGCCTGCTTGGCCATGGCGCGCAGCATCTCCGGAGCGAAATCGACATTCTTGATCTCGACCGTGCTCACCTTGACGCCCCAGGGCTCGGTATGGGCGTCGAGGATTTTCTGGAGCTCGGCGTTGATCTGGTCGCGCTGGGCCAGGAGCGCTTCCATGTCCAGCTTGCCCAGCACGCTGCGCAGCGTGGTCTGGGCGATCTGGGAAGTCGCATAAAGATAATTCTCGATCTGGATGACGGCCTTCTCCGGGTCCATGACCCGGAAATAGACCACGGCATTGACCTTGATCGAGACGTTGTCCCGCGTGATGACGTCCTGCGGCGGCACATCGAGCGTCACGGTGCGCAAGCTCACGCGCTGGGCGCTCATGATGCCCGGGACCACGATGATCGGCCCGGGGCCGCTCACCTTCCAGAGGCGGCCGAGGACGAAGACGACCATGCGGTCATACTCCGTGATGATCTTGATGGACATCAGGGCCACGACGATGATGATGAGGACCGGCATCGAGACTATTCCCATCTTGGAGGCCTCCTTGGAATGGACGTCCGGCAGATTCTCCCAAATATGCGTCTCGCGCGCAAGTGCGCGCGAACAGTGCGCGCGTACGAGCTACCAGGCCAGCAGGGCCACCCCGGCGGCGCCCAGGCTGGCCAAGGCCAAGCCCAGCCGCAGCCGCGGCGCGGTCAGTTCCAGGCGCAGGGTGTGCCGCCCCGGCGGCATCAGGCAGCCGACGAGGGCATGGTTGGTCCGATAGAGCGGAGTCTCGCGGCCGTCGAGCCAGGCCCGCCAGCCCGGATACCAGATCTGGCTGAGGATCAGGAAGTTGCGGCCGCGGCTGTCCACATCGTACCAATACCGGTCGTAGCCGCGGCGCGCCAGCCGCGCCACGCCGCCGGAGAGTTCGAGGTCCTGCGGCGGCAGGTCCGCGACATAGGCTTCCCGCGCCGAACCGGACGCGGCAACCGCCGCCAGAGACTCCGTGTCGCCGGCGACCCTCCGGACCGCGGTGGCGAAGTAAGCGGGCCCCAGCGGCCGCGTGTCCCGCCAGACCCGCACAGGCAGGCGCGTCATTCCCTGGTAGAAATCGAAGACCGGGACGCCCTGGGACTCGCCGGCAGGCGCATAGCCGATCCCCTCCAAAGCGACCGGCCCGTTGGCCACGATGGCCTCGATGTCCAGGGCTCTGAGCAAGTCCGGCTTAGCGATAGATTCCAAGTCGGTCCACACCACAGGCCATCGCGGCGCGCGGCGCGCATCCCCGTACTTGAGCACCGAGAAGTAGTCCTGGAAATGCTTGAGGTTGAGCGGCTCGTAGCCGTTGGCCATGTCGATGCCCAGATAGCCGGCGGCCCCATAAGGGATGGCGCGGCGGCCGATGGCCGCGACCCGGCCATGCCCCGCGGCCCGCCGCAGCGGAGCGTAGAAGGCTTGCTGCGGAAAGATATCGGCCAGGGGAACGGCGACCGGAATCATCCGCCAGGCGTTGTCCAGGAGCGGCAGCATCCCCAAAGAGGCGACGAGGGCCGGGCCGGGCAGCGCGGGCGTCAGCGCCAGGGCCGCCGCCAGCGCCAGCCCGCCCGCGGACACGGCCAGAGAGCCGCTCTTCCAGGCCGCCGCGAACCCGAAGCCCAAGAGAGCGGCCGCGCCGCAGGTCAGGCCGAAGCCCCGCCGCGATCTTCCCCCGTCCGAAGCGCAGAGCGTCATCAGCCCCCGGCCTGCCAGGACGACGAGGGCGAACTGCTCCAAGAGGAGCAGGCGCGAATGGAGCCGGAAGAGCTTGAAGCCGGGGACCACGGCGTAGGCGAGCCGCAGTGCCGGTCCGTCGAAGCAGAAGACGGGCAACGCCAGGCAGACCGCCGCAAAAGCCAGGCTGCGCCTCCCGTCCTTCCAGAAGGCCAGGACGCAGGCGGGCAGCAGCCAAAGGCCGAAGTAGAGGCTCCTCTCCCAGCCCTCCGGACCGCTGCTCCGGTAAGGGTCGAGCAGCGTCCCGATATCCGACCAAGTGGGCATCCCACGGACTGCGAACGAAGGATCGAAGTTCAGGCGCGTGCTCAGCGAGACGAACTCCAGGCGCGGCAGGAGGTCCGGCGCCGCGATCAGCAGGCCGATGGCTCCCGCCGCAGCCAGACTCCCCAGAGCCCTCCACCTCGCGGCTCCGGCCATAGGCCGCAACCGGCAGGCCGCGAAGAGCGCGGAAGCGAGGATGAGATAATAGGCCCCCTGGGCATAGCCCGTCATCAGGCACAGCGCGAAGACGGCTGCCGACGCCGCGATCCGGCGCCCCCCGGGCCTCTCCAGGAGGCGGTCCAGCGACCAGAACAGGAGCGGAGTCAGGGCGTAGAGGCTCAGGACCGCGAACCAGCCGGCGTCGATCATCTGCAGGCAGCGATGGCAGAACATGTAGCCGGCGGCGCAGAAGAAAGCCACGCTGCTCTCATGGAAGAGCCGCAGAGTCAGGAGATACATGGCCAGGCCCGCGGCCAGCACGGTGGCCAGAATCATGAGGTTGGTGGCCCTTGCGACGGGCAAGAAGAGATAGAACCAATGGGTCGGGAACGTCGCCATCGCGGCGGGCGCGGCGAAGGCGGGCGTCCCGCAGTTCACGGCCGGATTCCACAGAGCCAAAGACCCCTCCTCGGAGAGGGCCTTCTGGAAGACGGACTTGGTCCCGACCAGGTAGGCGATGATGTCGGAGCGGGGAGAATAGACGATGCCCCGGCCCAGCCACAGCGCTTGGAAGAAGCCCAGCCCGAGGACCGTCAAGGCGGCGATGGGAAGCAGCGCGGGGCGGGATCCTTCGTGGGGCTGGCGGGGCATCTCCGGGCCGTATCATACCATCTTCGCCCGGTGTTGTCGTGGGGCGGCGGAAAATGCGAGGATGCCTTCCTATGGACCACCTTGCCGGCTGCCCCGTATGCGGCGCGGACTCCCCCGCCGCAGCCGGAGCGCCCGGCTGCCCGCGCTGCGGCCTGGCGGCGCGCCGGGATGCGGAAGGGATATGGACCGTCGCCACTGCGGAGGATATCCGCTATCCGCAGGATGGCAACGCGCGCATGAGTCAGCTCGAGGAAAAGAGCTTCTGGTTCCGGCACCGCAACCAGGTCATCCTGGCGGTCATGCGCCGCTTGCCATGGAGCGGGACGCTCATCGACGTGGGCGGAGGCAACGGCCTGCAGAGCGCCCTTCTCCAGACGCTCAGCGACGCCGTGGTGCTGCTGGAGCCCGGACGCCAAGGCTGCCTGCAGGCGCTCCGGCGGGGCGTGGGCCGCGTCATCCAGGGGACTCTGCCGGCCCTCTCCCTGCGGCCCGGCAGCCTGGGCGGGCTCGCCTGTTTCGACGTGGTCGAGCATCTTCCCGACCCGGCGCCGCTCCTGGCCGAGAGCCGACGCGTCCTGGCCCCCGGGGGACGGGTCTACATCACCGTCCCCGCCTACGGGACGCTGTGGAGCGGCGAGGACGACGAGGCCCGCCATTGCCGAAGGTACACGGCCCGCAGCCTGCGCGAGACCCTGACCGCGGCCGGTTTCGAGGTCGAATTCCTCACCGGCTTCTTCCGGATGCTCGTGCTTCCCATCCTTCTGTTCCGGGCAGCCCCCTACCGGCTCGGGCTGAGCCGCCGACCCGGCGCCCCGGGGCGGGAGCACGTCCCCGGGCCCTTGGTTTCCTGGACGCTGGGTCCCTGCCTGCGCAGAGAGCTGCGGCGCATCAGTTCCGGAGAGAGCCTGTCCTGGGGAGCCTCATGGTTCCTGGTAGGCCGGGTTAGGGTATAATAGGCGTTCCGATCCTCAGCCCCGCGCGAGATTCCCATGGAACCCACCTCCCCCGACCAGCCGGACGGAATCTCCGTGGTCGTCCCCGTCTACAACAGCGAGACGTCGCTGCCGGAGCTCGCTCGGCGGCTCCTGGCCGTCCTCGCAGGACTCTCTTCCGCGCACGAGGTGATCTTCGTCGACGACGGCAGTCAGGACCGGAGCGGCTCGGTCCTACAGGACCTGGCCCGGCGGCACCCCGCCATACGCGCCATCCCGCTGATGCGCAACTACGGGCAGCACAATGCGCTCCTGTGCGGGATCCGCTCCGCGCGGTACGGCACCACCGTGACGATCGACGACGACCTGCAGAACCCTCCGGAAGAGATCCCCAAGCTGTTGTCGCGGCTGAAGGAAGGCTGCGACGTGGTCTACGGCACACCGGCCCGGGAGACACATTCCGGCTGGAGGAATGCCGCCTCGCTGATGACCAAATGGACCCTCCAGCACGCCATGGGAGCCGAGGTCGCCGGCAGCGTCAGCGCCTTCCGCGTCTTCCGGACTCCTCTGCGGGACGCTTTTTCCCACTTTGCGGGTTCGCGCTTATCCATCGACGTGCTGCTGACCTGGGGGACGACCCGCTTCACGACGGTAGCCGTGGCGCACGAGCCGCGCCGCCACGGCACCTCGCAATACACCTTCTTCAAGCTCATGACCCACGCCGCCAACATGCTGTTGGGCTTCAGCACCTGGCCGCTGCGGGTCACCACCGCGCTGGGCCTGCTCCTCTCAGGATTCGGGGTCTGCGTGCTGGGCTACGTGATCGGCCGGTACTGGATCAATCACGGCAGCGTCCCGGGCTTCCCGTTCCTGGCCTGCATCATCGCGATCTTCTCCGGCGCCCAGCTCCTCTGCATCGGCATCATCGGCGAGTACCTCGCGCGCATCTACGCGCGCACCATGGATCAGCCTGCATACGTGCCGCGCGGGCCCGAGCCTCCCACGCTGCGATGAGGAAGCGCGCGGCTGGCGGCAGTCCCGCAGTCCTCTCACCCTTGGACCAGAAGCGCTTCGGCGTCAGGACCGCGAAGGCGGCTGACTTCAACTCCGCGCAGTGGCCTCGGCTGAGCTCGTTCTGTAGGGACAAGGGAGTCGAATTCTGCATCGCGCGCTGCTCGGCCGATGACCTCGATGCGGCGCGGACGCTCGAGGCGCAGGGGTTCCGCCTGGCGGACACCCTCGTCTATTATCAGCGGCTTCTGCCGGGCGGGCTCGACGGGGTCCCCGAGCCGTCCATCGAGGTGCGCCCCCTGCGCAGGGGCGAGGAAAGGCCGGTCCGCGAGCTCGCGCGCCGGGCTTTCCGCGGCTACCCGGGCCACTACCGATGCGATGGGCGCCTGCCCCGGCGCGCCTGCGACGAGGTCTATGCGGACTGGGCTTATCGTGAAGCCCGGGCGCATCATCGCGGCGAGCGCTGCGTGCGGGTGGCCGAGCGCAACGGACATGTCGCCGGGTTCCTTTCCATCCGCTTCAACAGCCCGCAGGAAGCCGAAGGGGTCCTCTTCGCGGTCTGCCCCCGGCTCGGGCGCCAGGGGGTAGGGCAGACCCTGATGCGCGACGGCGTCGCTTTCTGCGCGGGCCGGAGAGCGCGGCGCATGATCATCTCGACCCAGGTCACGAACCTGCGCTCGCAGAGATGCTGGATCCGCTGCGGCTTCGAGCCGCTGCGCTTCGTCCACACCTTCCACAAGTGGTTCGACCGATGAAGGTCCCCTTCAACAAGCCCGCAGTGCTGGGCCGCGAATTCCGCTACATCCGCGACGCGGTCCGGCGCGGCCAGCTCTCCGGCGACGGCTACTACACCGGGCGGTGTTCCCGGCTCCTTGAGGACCGGCTGGGCGCGCGCCGGGTCCTATTGACGCCCTCCTGCACCCATGCTCTGGAGCTGGCGGGGCTCCTGCTGGACCTGAAGCGCGGAGACGAGGTGATCCTTCCCACCTTCACCTTCCCCTCCACTGCCAACGCCTTCGTCCTCCGTGGGGCGGTCCCCCGTCTTGTCGACATCCGGCCTGACACCCTGAACATGGATGAGAGGCTCCTGGAAGGTGCGCTCTCGCCCCGCAGCCGGGCCGTCTGTCCCGTGCACTACGCGGGCGTCCCCTGCCGGATGGACCTCATCTGCCGTTGGGCGAGCCGCCGCGGCCTCGCCGTCGTTGAGGACGCAGCCCAGGCTTTGGGCGCCTCCTGCGCCGGCCGCCCCGCGGCGGCCTGGGGGTCGCTCAACGCTCTGAGCTTCCACGAGACCAAGAACTGCGCCTGCGGCGAAGGGGGAGCGCTGGTCATCACCGAGCCCAGCCTCGTCGAGCGCGCCGAGATCATGCGCCAGAAGGGGACCGACCGCGCGCAGTTCCTGCGCGGGATGGTCGACAAATACTCCTGGGTGGACGTGGGCTCGTCTTATGTCCCCTCGGAACTCCAGGCCGCATATCTGCTGGCCCAACTGGAGAGACTGTCCTCCGTGCTCAAGACCCGCCGGAGGCTTTTCGACACCTACCGCCGGGCCCTGTCCCGGCACCAGGCCAGCGGGCGGCTGCAACTGCCGTCGATCCCGGCCGGCAGCCGCTCGTCATACCACCTCTTCCACATCCTCCTGGAGGACGAACGCGACCGGGACCGGGTCATGGCGGGGCTGCAGAAGCGAGGGATCCTGGCCATCTTCCATTACGTCCCCCTTCACCTCTCGAAGATGGGACGCCGCTTCGGCTATCGGCCGGGCCAGTTCCCGGTGGCGGAATCGGCCAGCGGGAGGCTGCTGCGCCTGCCGATGTACAACGCGATGAGCGAGCGAGAGCAGGGCGCCGTGATCCGGACGCTGGAAGCCCTGCTCTAGCGGATCAGGGCTTGGCCTGGGCCGGCTCCTTGGGCTTCTCGGCGCGCAGGATGCCCTCGACCTCGATGGCGAGTTGGACCTGCTCTCCGACCATCAGGCCGCCGGCTTCCATGACCTTGTTCCAGGCCAGGCCGAAGTCCTTGCGATTGAGGCTCCCCGTGGCGGAGCAGGCCGCGCGGTGCCCGCCCCAGGGGTCGTTGACCTCGCCGCCGAAGACCGCGTCGAGCTTGACCGGCTTGGTCACGCCGTGCATGGTGAGCTCGCCCTCCATGACGAACTTGTCGCCCTTCATCTTGGAGATCCTGGTGCTCACGAACTTGAGTTCCGGATACTTCCCGACGTCGAAGAAGTCCGGGCTCTTGAGGTGCTTGTCTCGGGCCTCGATGCCGGTGTCGATGCTGGCTGCATCGATGACCGCTTCCACGCGGGCCGCGGCGGACTCGTGCTTGTCCAGCGTGACCGTTCCCTTGAATTTGGCGAACTTGCCGGGGACCGTGGTGATGCCCAGGTGCTTGATCTTGAAGCCCACCGTGGAATGGGCCGGGTCGATGTCATAGACCTCGGCCGCGCCCGCCCAGGACGCGCCCAGCGCCAGCGTGACCAGCCATATCGACTTTCTCATATCACTCCCCCTCTCCGCGAATTAGTGTCAGCGCTGGTAGATGGTCTTCCACCAGGTGCGTAGTCCCTCCCACTTCCCTCTAGCGAACACGCGCTTGAGGGCCTGTCCAAGCCTCTTGCCGGTCTTGGTCTGGAGCCGCCTGACGTTGGACTCGACCCACTCGCGCGCGACCGTCTTCTCCTGCCAGAAATACTCCAAAGCCTGGATCGCGCATTCCAGATAGTCGGCGTCCCGAGCGGCCCTGGCCTCGGGGCTGCGGCCCGCGCTCCACTCGCGACCCAGCGCCTCGATGCGCGCGCGGCCGCGGCCTTCAGGCAGGCAGGCGTTCTGTTCGTCCCGGGCGCGGGCTTCATCAGCGGAGAGATTCTTCCAATAGCGCTTGACCACGGCATGGGCGTCGCCTATGCGCGCCTCGGGCAGGTCGTGGAACAAGCCCAGGGATGCCGCTTTGTAAGGGTCCGCGCCCTCCTCGCCCGCGATGTAGAAGGCCAGAAGCGACATGCGGTGGGAGTGCTCGGCGACGCTCTCGGGATCCTTGACCCCGGAGCACCACCAACCGGTGCGCTTGACGCGCTTGAGGAGTCCGGCCTCCACGGCCCACTGCAGTATCCGCTCTTCCCTGTTCATGGGCATATGATATCATTCCCTCGTGACCGACAAGGAGTCCAAGGCCGGCTTCGTCGTGCTGCTGGGGCGGCCCAACGCGGGCAAGTCCACCCTCCTCAACGCCCTGCTGAAATCCAAGCTCTCCATCGTCTCGCCCAAGCCGCAGACCACGCGCCACCGCATCCTGGGCATCCTCGACGGGGACGGTTTCCAGGCCTGCCTGGTCGACACCCCCGGCCTCATCGAGAACCCCAAGGATCCGCTCCAGAACTGCCTGCGCCGCCAGGCCATGGGCGCGGCCCACGAGGACCCGGACATCATGGTGCTCGTCGTCGAGCCGGCGATGCCGTCCGAGGACCTGCTGCGCGAGCTGGCGGCCCTGAACCGGGGCGGCAAGCCCTTCCTCCTGGTCCTCAACAAGGCCGACCTGCCGGCCCCGGCCGGCGCTCAGGACCGGGTCCTGCAGGCCTACGCGGAGGCTCTCAAGCCTACGGCCGCATTCAAGATCTCCGCGCTCAAGAAAGACGGCGTCGCGGACCTGCTCAAGAAGATCGTGGAGCTGCTGCCCGTGTCCCCGCCGTTCTACGAGCCGGGCCAGTACACGGACCGCTACGAGCGCTTCTTCGCGGCGGAGATCGTGCGCGAAGCCGTCTTCGACCTCTACGGCGAGGAGATCCCTCATGCCACGGCCGTGGTCATCGAACAATTTCGCGAAGTCCCGGACGCGCCGGACCAGATCAACGCGACGCTCTACGTGGAGCGCGACACCCAGAAGGGGATCATCATCGGCAAGGGCGGCAAGGCTCTGCGCCAGCTGCAGGACCAGGCCCTGCAGGGCATCGTCGACTTCCTGGGCCGGCCCGCGGACCTGGAGGTCTGGGTCAAGGTGCGCAAGAACTGGCGCAAGGACCCCCGGTCGCTGAAGGAGTTCGGCTACCTGTCGTGACGGGCCAGGTCACTGGAAGCGCATGGCCCTGAAGACGTTCTTGTAGCCGTCGCTCCAGGCCCGGCTCGGGTCGGCCCGCAACGGGGACCAGCCGGCGCTGCGCAGCTTCGCGGCCAAGCTTTCGTCCGACGTCGCGGCGAACCACTGCGAGCCATGCAGGTAGGGGCTGTCGCCGCCCTCCGCCGCGGGGTCGGAATCCTTGGCGAAGCCCGCCATCCCGAGGGCCTGGGTGTCGGCCGCCAGCACGGGCGGAAGGAAGAAATAATTGCTGGAGCAATGGATGACCAGCATGCCGCCGTCTTTGAGCTTGGCCCGGTACAGCTGCATGGCCTCCGAAGTCAGGAGATGGAACGGGATATTGGCGCCGTTGAACGCGTCCAACAGGATCAGGTCCAGGCTCAGGGGCGGCTCTTTGGCGAGGGTCATGCGGGCGTCCCCGACCAGATACCGGAGCTCCGCCTGGCTGTCGGCCAGGAAAGTGAAGTGCTTGCGCGCCAGCTCTATGACGTCCGGGTCGAGCTCATAGATGCTCCACCGGCTGCCCGGGCGGGCGTAGGGCAGCAGGTCTCCCGCGCCCAAGCCCACGAGCGCCACATCGCGGGCGGCCGCGCTGATCGCGAAAACGTCGCGGACCGGGGAATTGGCTCCATAATAGAGCAGCGGCGTGCTCCTCTTGCCCTCGGCGAGGTACTGCATCCCGTGGGGCGTGGCTCCGTGGCTCATGATGCGCATCCCGCGGGCCAGATCGTCCTTCACATGATAGACGCCGTAGAAATTGCGCAGGGCCTCGACGGTCTTGGGGCCCGGGACCGGGCGATTGGAGATGAGGACGCCTATGAGCACTATGGCCGCGGCGGCGGCGTATTTCCTGCCGCCCGCGAGCCTGCGCACGAAGAACAGGAGCAGCGCGCAGGCCGCGAACATGATGAGGACCGCGTCGATGTCCGCATATCGCGCGAAGACATGCCGCGCCAGGATGGGAAGGCCCAGGCAGATCACGGCGGTGCCGCAGAGCCCGCCGGCGGCGATGTAAAGATAGTATCGGGAGAGGAGGCCGTGCCCGGGCTTGATGCCATAGAGCTCCCGGTGCAGGAACAAGCAGCCGAGCATGAGGGCCAGGTTCGACATGCAGACGATCATAAGGCTCGCGGTCACATGGGGAGCCTTCGCCAAATAGAGAGCCGCCGCCGCCGCCAGCAGGAACGCCGAGCCCAGGATGTGCTTTTTATGGGGGGTCTCCAGGAAATAGGCGGCGAAAGAGAGCAGGTAGATGAGCAGCGGGACCATCCAAGTCAGGGGCATGGGGGAGGTCATGGTGTTGACGTAATTGGTGGCCGTGATCAGGGCCGCCGAGGTGGTGGCCGGCAGGAGGAACCAGAGGAAGGCGGCCTGGGACGGCTTGATGTCGTCGAAAGGTCCAGCCGCCTCCGGCAGTCTCTGATACTTCTGTCTCAGAAGGGGCAGGAACGCGGCGATGTAGGCCACGAAGAGCAGGCGCCAAAGCAGATAGATGGTCTTCAGATTGAAAGCCGGCTCCAAGACCAAGGGATAGGAAAGCAAGCCGAGCACCGAGCCCAGATTGGACCAGCCGTAGATGGAGTAGGGGCTGCGGCACTTGCTTTCAGGGGTCTGCGCGTAGAGCGCCTGGGCCATGGTCGAGGTCGCCGAGAGGAGCAGGAAGGGCAGGCCCAGGAAGATGGCCAGCCTGAACAGCATGTCGGCTGCCGGCTGTCCGGTCCAGGCGTGCCGGGGGAAGCGCCAAGGCATGACCACGGCCGACAACGCCAGCAGGCTGAGATGCAGC
The DNA here is from genome assembly GCA_026388095.1 of Elusimicrobiota bacterium. NCBI lineage: Bacteria > Pseudomonadati > Elusimicrobiota > Elusimicrobiota bacterium. The sequence goes on from JAPLKL010000012.1 coordinate 19,545, forward strand.
CTGACGAAGCGCTCGGATGATATCCGCCGGGGGATGAAGTAGGCGTAGAGGTAGCCGAGGAACAGCAGGCCCTGGAAGAAGAGCAGGCAGGTCGTCCAGATCTGGTAGCCCCCGCCGTAGATCGGCAGCACGAGCTGGCCGCTGATCAGCTCGACCTGGAACAGGAGGAAGGCCCCCAGGAAGGCCAGGACGGAATACCGGGCCATGGTACGAGCATGTTACCATAATGCCGGAGGCCGGCTGAGGACTTACCGAGGCGGGTTGGCGAAGTTGTCGCCCATGACCCGGGCAAAGGCCGCCTGCAGGTCGAACATCCGGTAGCCGCACTGCGCCGGGGGCTCGCCCGAGCTCCCGTCCGAGACCCACAGGATCGGGCAGTGCGCCTGATAGCGTTTGTACTCCCGGATCGCCGCTTCGGAGATGTGCTCCTCGCGCAGGGCCGGCTGATCCTCCGGAGCGCCCGGCGCCGAGGCCGCCGCGCTCCGCGGGGTGAAGAAGCGCACCTGCGCCTCCACGAAGCGGGAGAAGCTCTCCGGCGCGTCGCGGAGCACGACGAACACGTCCGTGACCTGGCCGTCATCGAACTGAGGCGCCGCCAGGACGAAGTAGCGGAACCGGGTGGGGTTCTCCTCCGCGGTCCGGCTCAGGATGCGGCGCAGGCGCTCGTAGAACGCGGGGCCCAGCTTGTCGAGGCAGACCCCCCGCCGCGCCATGTTGACCAGGAGGAACGACTCGAAATCCTTCACGTCCTGCTCGCCGCGGCCCTCTTCCAGGGTCGCCGACCTCATCTCCTTCTCCCCGACCCTGATGACCACGCCCGGGTCCGGAGCGGGGATGTCCGCGCTCCGAACGGCCATGGGAAGCCCCAAGACCAGCATCAAGGACCACAGGCGCATACTATGCATATAGGGGCCCAAAGGCCCGCGGACAAAGGCCGGAGGGCCCCCGCAAGCCTAGGTCCAAAGGCCCAGGCTTGCAGGCTGCTGATAAAGTCCGTTCTGCGAGCGCCCGGCGGCCGTTTGCCGGCCGTAAGGAAATCCGTCCGGCCGGTACCTGCGGGACTTCCGATACCGCAGGTGCCGGGCGCAACCGACGCGCGCACCTGCCCGTAAGGAAGGCGGGCAGGTGCCGTGCGGCAATAGCGCACGGAAGCGCGGCGGCAGGACCCATCCGATAGGTCGAACGAAGGATGGCGCCCCTGCCCGTAAGGAAAACGGGGGCAGGGACCTGGCGACACGGCGTTCTCCTTTTCGCCAGGCCTTCGGCGCGACTGGCGAGCCTTCGGCTCGCCAGTTCGTTTTTTGGACCGTATACACACTGTGTCCGGACACAGTGTGTATACGGCATGCGAGCGGAGATCTCTGGCGGGTTTGTCAGCAGCCTGCTAGGCCGGCTTGGCCGGGGCCGAGGCGGGGGCAGGAGGCTGAGCTTGAGCCTGGGCCGGCTTCTCCTTCTCGGCCGCCGGGGGAGGCTCCTCGACGACCCGCATGGCGTTGCGGTCGATGTAGGTGTAGTGCTCCATGGCCGCCTCGTACTGGTCGAGGTAGTCCACGCCCTCGCGCGGCTTGATGGTCCCGGCCTTGACCAGGTTCTCTATCTGGTCCTTCATCAGCTTGATGAGCTCCGCGTCGAGGTACTGCACGCTGGTGAGCACGTCCTTGACCGTCTGGCCGTGCACGACCTCTTCCAGGTAATAGCCGCCCGGCTCGTCGGCGTCCTCGAAGACGTGCACCTCGTTGACGCGGCCGAAGAGGTTGTGGATGTCGCCCATGGTCGCCTGGTAGGCGCCCATGAGGAAGAACCCCAGGTAGTAAGGCTCGCCGTTGCGCAAGGGATGCAGGGGCAGGGCCCCGCCGGTCTTGCGGTGGCAGGCGAACTGGATGATCTTGCCGTCGGAGTCGCAGGTGATGTCGACCAAGGCCGCGCGCTGGTCCGGCTCCTCCTGCAGGCGGTGCAGGGGCATGATGGGGAAGAGCTGGCCGATGGCCCAGGAATCCGGCAAAGACTGGAAGACCGAGAAATTGCACAGATATTGGGAGCGCACGGTCTTGATCATGTCCAGGATGTCTTCCGAGATGTACTTGGCCTTGGGCAGGTGCTTGTCGATCTCCCGGCAGATCAGCCAGAAGAGGTTCTCCACCTTGGCCTTGTCCTCCAGCTCCAGATAGCCCAGCTTGAACATGGAGAAGGCCTCTTCCCGGCGCTGGACCGCGTCGTGGTAGCTCTCGGCCAGGTTCTTGGGGTTGAGCTCCTTCAAGGTCAGGCGCATCTCCGTGACCGGCTCGGCCTCCTTCTCCGTCTGAGGCAGCTCCACGGGCGTGGCCCCGGAATCGATGATGCCCACCGCGTCGACCACCATCAGGGAATGGTGCGCCACGATGGAGCGCCCGGACTCGGTCACGATGTTGGGCTCCGGGACCTTCTCCTGCTTGCAGACCTCCTTGATGGTGTAGACCAGGCCGTTGACGTACTCGCGCGGGGTGTAGTTGGTGGAGCTGTCCACGGCCGTGTGCGAGCCGTCGTAGTCGACGCCCAGGCCGCCGCCGCAGTCGAGATACTCGATGTCGAGCTTCTTCTTGCGGAGCTTCGCGTAGACGCGCGCGCCTTCCTTGACCGCGTCCTTGATGACCTGGATGTCCGAGACCTGGGAGCCGATGTGGAAATGCAGGAGCTTGACGCAGTCGCCCATCCCGGCCGCGGCGAAGGCCTCCACCGCGCCCAGCAGTTCCGGAGAGGACAGGCCGAACTTGGAGGTGTGGCCCGCCGAGTACTTCCAGCGGCCGGTGCCCTGCGTCTGCAGTTTCGAGCGCAGGCCGATCAAAGGCCTGACCCCCGTATCCCGCGAGGCCTTGAGCAGCAGAGCGATCTCGCTGGGCTTCTCGATGACCACGATGACCTTCTTGCCGAGCTTCACGCCCAGCAAGGCCAGGCGCATCATGGACTCGTCCTTGTAGCCGTTGAGGATGGTCAAGGACTCCGGGCCGTTCATGGCCAGGACGGCGAGGAGCTCTCCTTTACTGCCGGCTTCGAGTCCGTATTGGTAGGGCTGGCCGGCGTCAAGGATCTCCTCGACCACCTCGCAGAGCTGGTTGACCTTGATCGGGTAGACGCCGTAATAGCGGCCCTTGTACTTATGGTCCTCGATGGCCTTGCGGAAGCTCTCGTTCAAGAGCGTCACACGGTGGCGCAGGATGTCCTGGAAGCGGAACAGGACCGGCAGCCGGATGCCGCGCGCGATGACGTCGTCGACGACCTTCTTGACGTCGATGGAGAGCTCGGCGCTGCGCCGGGGATGGACGATGAGGTTGCCCTCGCTGTTGATGTCGAAGTACTTGAGGCTCCAGCCGTCGAGGTTGTAGAGCTTGGCGCTGTCGTCGGTCGTCCAGGGCTTGGCCATCGCAGTCAGTATATCAATTACGCGCCGAAGGGCGAGATATGCCCCGGGTAGCCGTCTTTCCAGGGAGCGCGCAGGCCGGCTCTGGCGAACTGCCTCAGGTCCCACAGGTCGGGCTCGGCAGCCGCCGCCTTGTAGAGCTCCACGGCCTCCGGGCGCCGGCCCATGAGGTCGAGGAGGTTGCCGGCGCGGATCTCGGCCCAGACGCCCCAGCGCGTGATCTTGCCGTCGATGCGGATATCTTGGGCGGCGCGCAGGGCCGTGAGAGCCTCCTGGCGGCGACCCGCGGCCCAGAGCGTGGTGCCCTGGATCACCAGAGCCTTGGCCAGTTGCAGGGAGTCATATTCGCCGCTGCGCGCCCGCTCCAGGAACCCGTCCACGTCGGCCAGGACCTCGGGGTAGCGGCCGGCCTCGTAGTTCGCCACGAAATCGATGTCCTGGACCATGGCCGAGTCCGGGTAGCGCTGGCGCACCTCGGCGCTGAGCCGGGTGGCTTCGGACGGGTCGCGCAGGCCCCACTGGTCCTCGAGCAATATCTCGCACAGGATCATCTTGGAGACGACCTGGCTGAAGGTCCCGCTCCGGGCCGAGCGCTTGAGCTCGTCGATGCCGCGCTCGCGGTTGCCGCGCAGGAAGAGCTTGGCCAACACGCGCACGAAGCGCGGGTAGGCGTCCGAATAATAGTCGTACATGCCCAGGCCCAGCCAGGGGTCGCCCATGGATGGATCCAGCAGGGCGGCCTTCTTGAGGTGCGCGACCGCGGTACGGCCATGCCAATAGGCCTTGAGCCATTGGTGGCGCACGGCGAGCAGGCGCGCCGAGACCCCGTAGGCCGCGCCCAGGGCCATGAAGCCCTCCGCGTCCCGGGGATGCTTCTTGACCCAGGCCGTGCCCTTGACGATGGCGTCATCGGTCCGCTTGGCGAAGGTGGCCAGCAGGGCCGGGTCGGCCTGCTCGGCTCCGTAGATGTACTGGATCATGGAGACCGCGGCCAAGCCGAAGTGGCCGTAAGGATGGTCCGGCTCCAGGGCGATGACGCCGCGCACCGCGGCGTCGGCCTCGCTCCACTTCATGGAATAAAGGAGGTCGAGCGCGTTCTGCAGCTGGCGGTCCATCTCCGGGGGGATGGCCCGGGCGCAGGCGGGCAGCAAGAGCAGCAGGCAGAGAGCTCGGCGCAGGTGTCTCATCATGCGAGAATAAGGATTCTAGCGGAGACCTCGCCTATTGTCAATGATGGTCATCGAGTCTGCTGGAGGCCTCCGAAAGAGACGATGCCCCAGGCCGCCGTGGCCGCGCAGAAGAACAGCACCGCGGCCAGGTCCAGGCCGGGGGGCAGCACGCTCCAGCCGAGCAGGACCCAGCGCATGAGATCGACGCAGTAGGTGAAGGGATCGCAGTACGCGGCCAGGCGCAGCGCCGGCCCGCTCTGCGTGAGGTCGAAGAGGGCGCCGCCGAAGAAGAACATGGGCCAGGTCAGGAAGCTCATGACCAGGCCGAAGCCCTCCATGCTGTTCATGCGCGCGCCGATGCCCAGGCCGACGTTGACCAGCAGGAACGAGAAGAGCGCGGCCAAGGCCACCGCGCCCGCGATCTTGAGCGGCCCCAGAGGCAGGATGAGCGCGGCGCCTATGATGAGCAGGATGCAGGCCTCCAGCGTCCCGCCCACCATGCCGCCCAGGGCCTTGCCGAAGAACAAAGTGCTGCGCGAGATGGGAGCCACCAGGACCTCCTTGAGGAAGTCCAGGCGCTTGTCCCAGATGATGTAGAGGCCGTAAGTGATGGAGGTGAAGAGGATGACCATGCACAGGATACCCGGAAAGATGAACTGCTGGTAGTTGTAGCCCGGGACCGGGCTGTGCCCCGCCAGGCCCCGCCCCACCACGAAGAGGAAGAGCAGCGGCGAGACCATGATGGCGATGATGCGCTCCTTCTCCCGGAGGTAGACCTTGATCTCGCGCAGGAACAGGGCGTAGACGGCGTTGAGGTCGGCGAGCAGGGGGCTCATCGGGTATTGCGCGAGACCGCGATCCGCTGGAAGATGGTGTCCTGCCCCCCCTCCTCGTCGCGCATCTGCCGCCCGGTGAACTTGAGGAAGACGTCGTCGAGCGTGACCCGCCGCACCTGCACTTCCTCGATGACCGGGCAGCGTTCGAGCAGGGCCTGCAGGTGGCGCGGCGCCTCGGCCACGGTGAGCCGCAAAAACCCGTCCTCCCGGACCGCCTCCTTGACGAAGTCCAGCCCGGCGAAGTCCTCGGGACGGACGTCGCCTTTGAGCCGGACCACGTCGCCGCCGACCTTGCGCTTGAGCTCGTCGGGAGTGCCGAGCTCCCGGATGCGGCCCCGGTCGATGATGGCGACGCGCTCGGCGAGGTTGTCCGCCTCTTCCATGTAGTGGGTGGTGAGGATGATGGTGGTGCCGGCGCGCCGGCGCAGCTCGCGGACGTAACCCCAGACGGCTTGGCGGCTGGCCGGGTCGAGCCCCAGCGTGGGCTCGTCCAAGAACAGGATGCGCGGCTCGTGGATGAGGCCGCGGGCGATCTCCAGGCGCCGGCGCATGCCGCCCGAATAAGTGCGCACGCGGTCGTCGCCGCGCTCGCTCAAGCCCACGGTGGCGAGCATCTTCTCGATGCGGCCGCCGATCTCGCGCCGGGGCACGCCGTAGAGCATGGAGTGGAGCTGGAGGTTCTCGCGGCCGCTCAAAAGGTCGTCGACGCTGGGCTCCTGGAACACGATGCCGATGTTCTGGCGCACCGCCAGGCCCTCGCGGACGATGTCGTGCCCGGCCACGCGCGCCGTGCCCGAGGTGGGCTTGACCAAGGTGCAGAGCATGCTGATGAAGGTGGTCTTGCCCGCGCCGTTGGGGCCGAGCAGGGCGAAGACCTCTCCCTCGGGGATGGCCAGGTCGATGCCGTCGACCGCGACGAGGTCTGCGAACCGCTTGGTCAGGCCTGCGGTCTCTATGGCGAAGGCGCTGCTCATGAAGTCATTCTACGATTTTCACTAAATGTTATAATAGTCGCGCGCTCTTTCATCCCGTGAACGAGGAGTCCCGCCGTGGGTAGACGAAGGCAGGCCCGAGAAATAGCCCTCCAGGCCCTCTATCTCGTCGACGTCGCCCATACCCAGCCCTCGGAAGCCTTCGCCATCGTCAACCGGCACGCCGGCCAGTCAGAGGCGCAGACCCTCGACTTCGCCCGCAGCCTGCTCGAAGGCGCGGTGGCCAAGCTCGCGGAGATCGACGCCCACATCTCCGCGACCGCGGAGAACTGGCCCATCAAGCGCATGGCCGCGGTGGACCGCAACGTGCTGCGCCTGGCCGCTTTCGAGCTGGCCTACGAGCGCGACACGCCGGTGGGCGTGGTCATCGACGAGGCCATCGAGATCGTGCGCAAGTACTCCACCGAGGACGCCACCAAGTTCATCAACGGGATCCTCGACAAGCTCAAAGCCCTCCGCCCCGCCTCAGATGCTCCCCCAAAAGACCCGAGCTGAGATCGACCGCCTTCGCGCCGAGATCCGGGAGCACGACCGGCGCTACTACATCGAGGACAGCCCGGTCATCTCAGACACGGAATATGACCGGCTCATGCGGCGGCTCCGGTCGCTCGAAGTCCAGCATCCGGAAGCGGTCACACCGGACTCTCCCACCCAGAGGGTCGGCGGCGCGGCGGTCTCGGACTTCAAGCCCGCGCGCCACGCCGCGGCCATGCTCTCTTTGGACAACGTCTACGCCGAAGAGGAGCTGCGCGAGTGGCACGCGCGGCTCCTGAAGAACCTGCCGCCGGGAGAGAGGCCGGTCTTCATCATCGAGCCCAAGATCGACGGGCTCTCCTGCGCCCTGACCTACGAGGACGGCAAGCTGACGCGGGCGGCCACGCGCGGCGACGGGGAGACGGGCGAGGACGTGACCCTCAACGCCCGCGCCATCCATTCCATCCCGCTGAGCCTGGGAGCGGCGGCCCCCCAGAAGCTGGAGGTCCGCGGCGAGGTCTACATCAGCTTCGCCGATTTCGCTAAAGTCAACGCGGCTGAGGAGCGGGCCGGGCGGGAGGCATTCGTCAACCCGCGCAACTGCGCCGCAGGATCCCTCCGGCAGAAGAACCCCGCGGTCACGGCGCAGCGCCGCCTGCGCTTCTTGGCCCATTCTTTCGGCGTGTGGGAAGGCGGCGCCCCGGTGTCGAGCGAATCGGGATTCCTGCGGGCCTGCGCGGCGTTCGGCTTGCAGCCGGTGGAGCACGACAGAGCCGAGTCTCTGGAAGAGGCCATCCGTTTCTACCACGACTTCAAGCAGAAGAGGCTGCCCGTTCTGGCTTTCGCGGTGGACGGCATCGTGGTGAAGGTGGATTCCTATGCGCAACAGAGACGGCTGGGGTTCACGGCCAAGAGTCCGCGCTGGGCCGTGGCTTTCAAGTATCCGGCCCAGCAGGCGTCGACGATCGTCGAGAAAGTGGATTTCTCGGTGGGCCGCACGGGGACGATCACGCCCGTGGCCAAGGTCAAGCCGGTGTTCTGCGCGGGGGTGACCATCAGTTCCGTGACCTTGCACAATTTCCAGGAGATCGAGCGGCTCGGCCTGATGGTAGGCGATCATGTCCTCATCGAGCGGGCCGGGGAAGTCATCCCCAAGGTGGTCAAGGTGGACCGGGACCGACGTCCCGACGATGCCAAGCCCATCCAGCCGCCCAAGAGCTGTCCGGCCTGCGGCGGCAAGGTGGTCAAGGAAGATGAGTTCGTGGCGTACCGCTGCGACAATCCTTCCTGCCCGGCCCAGCTCAAGCGGCTCCTGCTGCACTTCGCCTCTCGGCCGGCCTTGGACATGCAGGGCCTGGGCGAGGCCGTGGTGGATCAGCTCGTGGACACCGGCCGGGTCAAGGATGTGGCGGGACTCTATGATCTGAAGAAGGAAGACCTCCTCAAGCTCGAGCTTTTCGCCGAAAAGCGGGCGGAGAACCTTCTCGCCCAGATCGCGGAGTCGAAGGACCGGCCCTTGGAGCGGCTGGTCTTCGGGCTGGGCATCCGGCAGGTCGGGGAGAAGACGGCCGAGACCTTGGGCCAGCTCTACGACCTGGAGGGCTTGGCCGCAGCCTCGGGAGAGGATCTGACCAGGATCCCGGAGGTGGGTCCGATCGTGGCCGCCTCCATCCAAGGCTTCTTCCATTCCCCGCAGACCAAGGCCCTGCTGGCCCGGCTCAAGGCCGCGGGGCTGAACTTCAAGCGCTCCGAGAAGAAGGCGACGGGAGCCAAGTTCGCGGGGCAGACCTTCGTGTTCACCGGAGAGCTGGAGACCATGACCCGCGAGGAGGCCGAGGAGAAGGTGAAGGCTTTGGGCGGCAAGGCCTCGGGCTCGGTCTCGGCCAAGACCGCTTACGTCGTGGCCGGCGCCGACGCCGGCTCCAAGCTGCGCAAGGCCAAGGGATTGGGCGTCAGAGTCCTTTCCGAGAAAGATTTTCTCGAGCTCATCTAGGGCAGGGACCGCGCGGGACGGAAGCCCAGGTGGCCGAGCCGGTAGTCCATGGCGCTGCCGAAGCGATGCGCGGCGCGCAAGAGCGCGGCGTCGTTGAACCAGGAGCCTCCCCGCACGACCCGATAGGTGCCCGGCGGGTCTTCCCAGGCGCTGCCGTCCACGGGCGCGCCCAGGGCCACCGTCTCGATATGGACCTTGCGGCGCAGGATATCCTGGCCCTCGCCCACGAAGACCGAGTTGTACGAATCGTGATACCAGTCCTGCAGCCACTGCCACATGTTGCCGGCCATGTCGCAGAGCCCCTGCTCCGTGTTGCCCGCGGGCCGCGAGCACACGGGCGCGCTCGTGTCCTTCCCGCAGCCGCGCACGCTCAGCTCCTTGAAGACCGCCCGCGCGCAGGTCGGCTCCTCGTCGCCCCACGGGTACTTCTGCGCCTTGCCCCGGCTGCGGGCCGCGTACTCCCACTCCGCCTCCGTGGGCAGCCGCCCGCCCACCCAGGCGGAGAAATCGCGCGCCTGTTGCCAGTTCACGCACGGCACCGGATAATCCCCGCCCGGCGCGACGCAGGAGGGCTTGGCGCAGGCCCCGGCCTCCACGCACTTCTGGTACTGCTTATAGGTCACCAAGGTCTTGGCCATCTGGAAGGTCGGGACCGTCACTTCATGACTGGGCTTCTCGTCCGGCCCGCCGTCGTCCGAGCCCATCACGAAGCGCCCGCCGTGGATCGTGACCCACTTGATGCCGACATCCACGGGCGGCTTAGGCGCCGGAGCGGGCTTGCCCTCCTTGCCCCAGCACGGCCCGGCGAGGATAACCGAGAGAACGACCGCTAGCGGGCTGCGCATGATGTCTGTCATCGTAGCTGGCAAACGCTATGATACCAAAACGCCGGCGGGATGAAGACCCCGCAAACGAGCCCTCTTGCAGCTGATTGGTGGGATTGTCCCACTTGACATTTATCCCACCATGGGGCATACTATGATCATGGCCAAAAAGACCAAGTATTCCGACGTCGTCCGGGAAGGCGACTTCCAGGACTACGGCGCGGTCAAGGCGGACGCCAAGCACCGCGTCGTCATCAAAGGCCCCGTCCACGACCTCTACCGCGTCTACCGCAACGAAGCGGGCCAGATACTCCTCGACCCCCAAGTGCTGATCCCCGCCCGGGAAGCCTGGCTGTTCAAGGACAAGAAGGCTCTGGCCTCGGTGCGCCGGGGCCTGAGGCAGTTGGGAGAGGGCAAGTTCATCAAGATGCCGAGCCTCGCCAGCCACGCCGAAGACGACATCGATTAGCGATGAACTTCGAGCTGGTCTACCTGCCCGATTCAGCCGAGCAACGCCGCGAACTCGCGGCTTCCCCCGCCCACGGCAAGGTCTGGAAGGCGGTCTGTAAGACCCTCGCCCTGCTCGAAACCAACCTCAGACACCCCAGCCTGAACACTCATAAATTCCTGGGCCTCCGCGGCCCCAACGGCCAGGAAGTCTTCGAAGCCTACGCCCAGCAGGCCACGCCCGGCGCCTACCGCGTGTTCTGGTGCTACGGCCCCGGCAAAGGCCAGATCACCATCATCGCCATAACGCCCCATCCCTAAACGGTTTTGTATCATTTGGTGATGCCCACGAGATCCTTCAGGACCGCATGGCTCGGTCTCGCCTTCCTGCTGCTCGGCGCTTTCCCCGCGCGGGCTCAAGAGCCCTCCTGCACCCGCTGCATCGTCGTCTACGGCGACACGCGCAGCGACCACGAGGCGCATCGCCGCGTGGTCTCACAGCTCATGAAGTTCAAGCCCGCCGTGGTCTTCCACACCGGCGACATGGTCAGCCGCGGCTCCTCCGCGAAGGACTGGAGATACTTCAACGAGATCTCCTCCGGCCTGCGCGCTTCGGCCGAGTTCTTCCCCGTGCACGGCAACCACGAAGACCACGCTCCCCTCTACTACCAGAACTTCAACTTGGAGCCCGACCGGATCTGGTACTCCCTCGACCGCTCCGGCGTGCACTTCGTGGTCCTCGACAGCGAATCGCCGCTCTGGGAGGGCTCCTCCCAGGGCAAATGGCTGGAAGACGACCTCTCCCTGGCGGCCGCCCGCTTCACCGTGGTGCTCCTGCACCGCCCGGTCTACGGCACCGGACAGCACGCCGTCCATGACACCAAGATCCTGGCTCCCATCCTCGCCCCCCTCTTCAAGAAATACGGGGTCGGCGCGGTGTTCTCCGGCCACGACCACATCTACGAGCGCTCGGAGGTCGGCGGCATCGCCTACATCGTCACGGGCGGCGGCGGGGCGCCGCTCTACACCAAGCGCAGCGGCGCCTCGCCCTACTCGAAGGTGTTCATCCCGAAGCATAATTTCGTGACCCTGTCCGTGAAGCCCGAAGGCCTCTTCTGCGAGGTCTTCGACGATAACGGCGCCCCGCTGGACTCCTTCACGGTCCAGCCCCGAGCTCCCCGGAAATGAGCCATAAAGGCGAACGCTGGGCCCTGCTCCACGTCACGGACAAGACCGGCATCGTGGAGCTCGCCTGGCAGCTCCAGTCGCTCGGCTTCAAGTTCATCGCGGACCAAAGCACGGCCGCGACCCTGCGCCAGGCCGAGCTGGAAGTCTCGGAGGTCCGCTCGCATCCGGGCCTGCTGCGCTCCTTGGCGGCCTCGGGAGAGACCGGCATCAAGGAGAAGTCCGCGCGCGTCCCGTCCGTCGAGCTGGTGGCCATCAACCTCTATCCCCTGGCCGAGCTGGCGGCCTCCGAGCTCTCCCAGGCCGAGACCCTCGCCTACGTGGACGCCGAGGCCCCGGCCCTGCTGCGCGCCGCCGCGCGCAGCTTCCGGCAGGTCATCTGCCTCTGCGACCCCCAGGATTACGGACAGACTTTAGACGTTTTGCGTCAGCACGGCGACCTCAGCTTCGAGCGCCGCCAAGCCCTGGCCGCCAAGGCCTTCCACTACACCGCCTACTACGATTCCACCGTGGCCCAATACCTCGGCAGCCGCTGGGAGAAGCTCCCGCAGGAGCTGGTCATGGGCCTGCGCAAGAGCGCGGAGCTCGGCTACGGTGAGAACCCCCACCAGCAAGGCGCGCTCTACGCCTTGAGCGGGGCCCGGCCCTGGGGCATCAACCAGGCCAGCCTCGTCTACGGCCGGCCCCTGTCCTTCAACCACTACTTCGACCTCGACACGGCCTGGGAGCTCGCGGGCGAGTTCACCGAACCGGCTTGCGCCATCGTCAAGCACGGGGTCCCGGCCGGGACCGCGGTGTCCAAGAGCCTGGCCGAGGCGGCCAAGCTCGCCTACCGCGGCGACCCCCACGGCTGCCTGGGCGGCACGGCCGCGGTCAACCGCGAGGTCGACGAGGAGGCCGCCGCCTGGTTCGCCGAGGAGACGGTCAACTGCATCGCGGCGCCCGGCTTCTCGGCCAAGGCGCTGCTGGCCTTGAAGGCGAAGAAGGACATCCGCCTGGTCACCTTGCCCTCGACCTTGATCTCGGCGCACGAGCTGGACTTCCGTTCCGTGGCCGGCGGGGTCCTGGTCCAGGACCGGGACCACCAGAGCCTGCCCGAAGCCTTGAAGGTCACGACCAAGCGGCAGGCCACGGAGCTGGAGATGCACTCCTTGCGCCTGGCCTGGCAGGTGGCCAAGCACAGCCGGACCCATGCCGTGGTCCTGGCCCGCGGCGGGCAGACCGTGGGCATCGGCAGCGGCCAGACCTCGCGGCTCGACGCCGTGCGCCTGGCCCTGCAGAAGAGCCGTGAGCGCCATCCCATCCTATCCGAAGACCTGCCTATCGTGCTGGCCTCGGACGGCGCGCTCTGCGCCGACCATGTCCTGGAGGCGGCCCGCGCCGGGGTCAAGGCCGTCATCCAGCCGGGGTTCTCGAGCGAGGATGAGGAGGCCACCAAGGCCTGCGACCTTCACGGGCTGGCCATGGCCTTCACCGGTGTGCGGCACTTCAGGCACTAAGGACAATGCCGGTCACTTAGCGGCACGCAGTTGTTGTGCCATGACGAAAGACGGCGACTTGATGTGCAAATTTGTCCTATTTTTCCATCACTTCCAGAAAATCCACCGCCAGCGCTGGCGGTATTGCTAAATTTATCTTTATTTCATAATTAGAATTAGCATTCGCGGTCGCCATCCAGATCACTGATACTTCAGCCCAATACTCTCTCTTCCTGCGCTCGCGGCGCTTGGCGCCGCGAGCCGCGCGCGCCCCATTCCGCCTGCGCGCGCAACTTCATGAAGATCCAAGGGCCAAGGGATGAGGAAGTGACCCAGCACTCCGAATCCTCATAGGGTCGGCGCGACAGAGGAATA
>JAPLKL010000013.1:0-4093 GCA_026388095.1 Elusimicrobiota bacterium
GGGCGCGCTGGTGCCGTTGCCCTTGAGCACGCCGGTCAGGGCCGGGGTGGCTAGGACGCTGGAGCCAGCCATGTAGAACAAGGCGCCCGGGGCCGCGCCGGTGTTGGTCGCGTTCATCCCGCCGTTCAATAGGGCGACGTACGGCGTTGGAGCGATGGTGTAGTTATCCGACCAATAGGCGATGTAACCTGGGGACCCGGTCATGGCAGAGGGCGCGCCGGTGTTGTTGCCCTTGAGCACGCCGGTCAGGGCCGAGGTGGCTACGATGCTGGAGCCGGCCATGTAGAACAAGGCCCCCGGGGCCGCGCCGGCGTTGGTCGCGTTCATCCCGCCGTTCAATAGGTGTCCGCGTTCGTCCCGCCGCTCGAAATGGAGACGTACCGCGTCGCCGCGAGGGTGTAGTTATCCGACCAATAGGCAAGGTAATTTGCCGTGCCGGTCATGGCGGAGGGCGCGCCGTTGCCGTTGCTCTTGAGCACGCCGGTCAGGGCCGAGGTGGCTACGATGCTGGAACCGGCCATGTAGAACAAGGCCCCCGTGTCTGCGGCGGAGTTGTCCGCGTTCGTCCCGCCGCTCGAAATGGAGACGTACCGCGTCGCCGCTATGGTGCTGTCGGTCACCCAATAGGCGATGTAGCCTGGGGTCCCGGTCATGGCTGCGGGCGTGCCGGTGCCGTCACCCCGGAGAACGCCATCTGGCAGGGCTCCTGTGCCTGCGAGGCTCGTCGCGTCCTTCTTGTAGATCAAGCCTCCCGTGGTCGCGCCGGAGAGGTCGGTACCCGTTCCGCCGCTCGATAGGGCGACTCGCAGCGTCGCCGCGATGGTGCTGGCGGTCAACCAATAGGTGATGTAGTTTGCCGTTCCGGTGTTGGCTGTCGGGCCGTTGCCGTCCGCCCGGAGAACGCCGGTCAGGGCTTCGCTGACTACGATCGTCGTCGATGGACCGACCTTATAGAGATAGAGCAGTCCCCCTGTGCGCCCGGCACCGGAAAGGGAGAGGTCCGCGTTTGTGCCGCCCCTCGACACGGCGGTGTACTGCTCCGCCGCGATGGTGCTGGCGGTCAGCCAATAGGCGTTGTATCCTGTCGTCCCGGTATTGGCCGTCGGGCCGTTGCCGTCCGCCCGGAGAACCCCGGTCAGGGCTTCGCTGACTGCGAGCCGCGATTGATCGGGAACGGGACCGCCAGCGACCTTATAGAGCAGTCCCCCTATGCGCCCAGCACCAGAGAGGTCCGCGTTCGTGCCGCCCCTCGACACGGCGGTGTACTGCTCCGCCGCGATGGTGCTGGTCGTCAACCAATAAGCATCGTACCCTAGCGTCCCGGTCATGGCGGTCGGGCCGGCGCCGTCCGCCCGGAGAATGCCGGTCAGGGGTCCGGTGACTGCTAGCGTCGATGCATCGAACTTGAAGAGCAGCCCTCCTATGTTCCCAGCACCGGAGAGGTCCGCGTTCGTGCCGCCGTCCTCCAATCTGACTTTCGTCCCGCCGCCGACGCGATAGATGTAGCTCCCGCCTATGGTGACCCCGGTAGGGATGTTCTTCCCGATCGCTGGTGCCCCGGAGCCGTCGGTCACCAGGACGCCGCTGCTCTTGGCTACCAGTCCGGCCACCGTGTTATCGAAGCTGGAGTATAGGATCTGGTTCTTACTGGTAGAGCCAGGATAGGTGGCCGTGGTCCAGGTCGGGCTTGTGACGGCCATCATGAGTAGTTGGCCCGCAGTGCCTTTGGCGAGCATGCCGGTATTACCGCCGCTAAGCTGGTAAGGCAGCGAGCCTTGCGCTCCGCCGGCCAGATTATGCGCGGCGTACGCGACGCCCGCGGCGGAAAGGTCGACCCAGGAGGGAGGGGCGTCTCCGTTGGTCTCCAATACATATCCCGATGTGTCCGGCGCCAGCGCGGCCATCTGGGTGGCATTGGAGAAATAAGGGATGGCGCCCTGCTGGCCGGCTGCGTACAAGTCCGAGCCCGTGCCGCCGTGGGCTATGGACAGGGCGTTCTTTACCCCGTTGGTCAAGTCCACCTTCTCCCATGCCGGGATGGTGTTTCCCCCGCCGGTGTTGGCCAAATAGCTTGTGGCCGCGGTGACCAAGGTGAGCGTGGACACGATGTTGATCGCGGAGCCGTAGAGGAGGTCTCCCTCATACACCTCAGTCGAGTAGTTCACGCTGCTCCAGGAAGGGACCGCGCCGGTGCTCCGGAGTATCTTGCCGGCGGGGCCGATGGCCAGCAGGGAAACCGAGCTGAGCGTCGTGTTGTAGTAGCCGTAAAGGAGGTCTCCCTGCGCCACCGAATTTGGGTAGAGGACGCTGCCCCAGGCCGGGGCCGTGCCGTTGGAGCGCAGGGTCGTGCTGGCGGCGCCGATGCCCAGCGCCGAGACCTTCTGGTTCGAGGCCGAGTCGCCGTACAGGAGGCTGTTCTTCGGCACCGAGTTCAGCGGCGAACCCGAGGGGTAGGTGGCGCTGGTCCAGCCCGGGATCTTGGTGCTGCCCGATCGCAGGATCTTGTCGGGTGTGATATCGATATTGAGCAAGTCCATTTTTGACCCGGCCACCGAGAAATAGGGGATGTCACCCTTCACCGGGGAGGGGGAGCTGAAAGTATTGCCCGTGCCGCCGGACGGCGGACCGAGAGGGCTGGCGCTGGGCAATTGCAGCGTTCCCGTCACGGTGAATGTGGACTGAGTGCCGGGGTTGCCGAACGTCGCGGGCCCCACGACGACGAGGCTGGCGCCGGCGCCGTCTATGGTCATGGTCCCCGAAGCCAGATGGAGGCCGGCGCCGGGGCCGTCGAGGGTCAAGGTGCCCGAGCTGATGGTGAGCAAAGTGTACGGGTGCGAGGTCCAGACGCCGATGAAGGCCGTGCCGGAGGAGATGTAGAATGCCGTGTTGTTGGTGGCCGCCGCGGTCGTGATGCTGAGATCTCCTTCGGAGATGTCGATGGTCCCCTCGACGGATTTGGCCACGAGCGCGTAGGGCATGGCGGTGAGCAGCCCCCTCGGCGTCAGCTTCTGGCCGTCTCCCAGCTTCTGGAAAGGCTTGTCGATCTCCACCTCCAGCCAGCGTTGCCCGCCGACGTCAAAGAGGTCGGAGGTCGAGAAGATGATGCCGGCCTTGAACAGCCCTGCGCTGATGTCGATGGAGGTGTTGGTGTACGAGGACGGGATGACCGCCAGCAGTTGCTCGGGCTTGCCTTGCTCGTCTACGCAAGGCACTGTTGGTAATATCCGGTTGCAGTTATAGATGCGGAAGACGATCCCCCATGGCGCCCGCGAGTCCGAGGTCACGTCCTTCCCGTCCACTTGTATGCGCCCCTGGTAGTTGATTCCCACTGGGATGCTTCCCGGCAGGATCGTGCTGGGGTGCAAAGTGATGGCGCCGCGCGCCGGGCCGGCCCACAGCGCGCAGGCCAGCAGCGCCCAGAGGAGGGGGGAGGTTGTCCTCAGCCGCTTCATGGCATCATCACTCATGGTCACCAGAATGACTCGCCGGCCGCGTTGGCGAAAGCGCCCGTGGTCGTGCCGGTCGAGATTATGATCTCTCCCTTCGTAGTGCCCAGACAGTCGGTGCAATAGTACATCTCGCCCACGGCCGTCGGCTGAGTCGACAGGAAATATGTCTTGAGCTGCTGGACTGGCGCCAGGATCGTTCCGACCACGCTGCCGCCGGTGATCGTCACGTTCCCGGGAGTGAACCGGCTGTAGGTCCCTGTCTCGCCGATATCGGCCAGGGTGGCGTTGCCTGTCGGCGCGCCGGCGCCGTTGCCCTTGAGCACGCCGGTCAGGGCCGAGGTGGCTACGATGCTGGAGCCGGCCATGTAGAACAAGGCCCCCGGGGCCGCGCCGGCGTTGGTCGCGTTCATCCCGCCGTTCAATAGGGCGACGTATTGCGTCGCCGCGATGGTGTTGGCATTCGACCAATAGGCGATCTGGGTTGCCGTGCCGGTCATGGCAGAGGGCGCGCCGGTGTTGTTGCCCTTGAGCACGCCGGTCAGGGCCGAGGTGGCTACGATGCTGGAGGTGGCCATGTAGAACAAGCCCCCCTGGCCCGCGCCGGAGTTGTCCGCGTTCGTCCCGCCGCTCGATAAGGAGACCTT
>JAPLKL010000013.1:4163-67714 GCA_026388095.1 Elusimicrobiota bacterium
CGTTGGTCGCGTTCAGCCCGCCGCTCGATAAGGAGACGTACGGCGTCGCCGCGAGGGTGTTGGCATCCGACCAATAGGCAAGGTAATTCGCCGTGCCGGTCATGGCAGAGGGCGCGCCGGCGCCGTTGCCCTTGAGCACGCCGGTCAGGGCCGAGGTGGCTACGACGCTGGAGCCGGCCATGTAGAACAAGGCCCCCGGGGCCGCGCCGGCGTTGGTCGTGTTCATCCCGCCGCTCGACAAGGAGACGTACGGCGTCGCCGCGAGGGTGTTGGCATCCGACCAATAGGCGATCTGGTTCGCCGTGCCGGTCATGGCAGAGGGCGCACTGGTGTTGTTGCCCTTGAGCACGCCGGTCAGGGGCGAGCTGGCTACGAGGCTGGAGGCGGCCATGTAGAACACGCCCCCCTGGCCCGCGCCGGAGTTGTCCGCGTTCGTCCCGCCGTTCAATAAGGAGACCTTCGTCGTCGGCGTCGCCGCGAGGGTGTTGGCATCCGCCCAATAGGCAAGGTAATTCGGCGTCCCGGTCATGGCGGAGGGCGCGCCGGTGTTGTTGCCCTTGAGCACGCCGGTGAGGGCCGAGGTGGCTACGATGCTGGAGCCGGCCATGTAGAACAAGGCCCCCGTGGCCGCGACGGAGTTGTCCGCGTTCAGCCCGCCGCTCGATATGGAGACGTACCGCGTCGCCGCGATGGTGCTGTTGGTCACCCAATAGGCGATGTAGTTTGCCGTCCCGGTGTTGGCTGTCGGGCCGTTGGAGTCGGACCGGAGAATGCCGGTCGGAGCTGTGAGGCCTGCGAGGCTCGTCGCGTCCTTTTTGTAGATCAAGCCTCCTATGTCCGCGTTGGAGAGGTCCGCGCCCGTTCCGCCGCTCGATATGGAGACGTACCGCGTCGCCGCGATGGTGCTGTTGGTCACCCAATACGTGATGTACCCTGCCGTCCCGGTGTTGGCTGTCGGGCCGTTGGAGTCCGCCCGGAGAACGCCGGTCAGAGCTCCGGTGCCGGCGAGGCTCGTCGCGTCCTTTTTGTAGATCAGTCCCCCTATGCCCCCAGGACCGGAGAGGTCAGCGCCCGTCCCGCCGCTCGATATGGAGATGACCGATACCCCGCCGATGGTGTTGGCATCCAGCCAATAGGCGATCTGACCCTGGGACCCGCTCATGGTCGAGGGAGTGTTGCTGCCGTTGCCCTTGAGCACGCCGGTCAGGGCCGAGGTGGCCACGATGCTGGAGCCGGCCATGTAGAACAGGGCCCCCGTGGCCGCGGCGGAGTTGTCCGCGCCCGTTCCGCCGCTCGATATGGAGACGGACGGCGTCGCCGCGATGGTGCTGGCGGTCAACCAATAGACGATCTGCCCGGGCGCCCCGGTCATGGGTGTGGGCGGGTTGCTGCCGTTGCCCCTGAGCACGCCGGTCAGGGTCCCGGTGTTCGCGAGCGTCGAGGCATCGACCTTATAGATCAGGCCCCCTATGCCCCCAGGACCGGAGAGGTCCGCGTTCGTCCCGCCGCTCGATATGGCGATGTACGGCACTCCTGCGATGGTGGAGGCATCCGACCAATAGGCGACGTAGCCTGGCGTGCTGGTTATGACCGTGGGCGCGCTGGCGCCGTTGCCCTTGATAACGCCGGTCAGAGCGGCGCCTCCGAGGCTGGTCGCGTCCTTCTTGTAGATCAAGCTCCCTATGGCGACACCATCGAAGAGATTCGTGTTCGTGCCGCCGTCCGCGAACGGCACCGTAGTCCCGCCGACGCGATAGATGTAGCTGCCGCCGATGGTGACGTCGGCAGGGATGTTCCTCCCGATCGATGGCACCGAGGAGATGTCGGTCACCAGGATGCCGTCGCTGATGCTCCCCAGTCCGGTCACCGTGTCATCCGTGATGGAATATAGTATCTGGTTCTTGCTGGTCGAGCCCGGATAGGTGGCCATGGTCCAGGCCGGGTTTACGGCCATCGTGAGCAATTGGCCGGCGGCAGTGCCCGAATCCAGCATCATCGTGGTGTCCATCGCGGATTGATAGGGCAGCGAGCCCTGCTTTCCGCCGACCAGGTTTATGGCTCGGTAAATGGTCGTCCCGTCGGCAAGATTCTTCCAGAAGGGATTTGCGCCAGCCCCGGCGGTCGTCAAGAACCATCCCGCGGTCGCGGTGCTTAGCGCGACCATCATGTGGTTGTTGTTGAAATATGGGATGAAGCCCTGACTGGCTCCGCTCAGGTCCGCGCCCGTGCCGCCGCTGGAGACGGATAGGGTGTTCTTCACCCCATTGGCCAAGTCCACCTGGTCCCATGCCGGGATGGTGCCTGCCCCGCCGGTGTTGGCCAGATATCGTGTGGGCGTGTTGACAAAGGAGAGCGTAGACACGATAGTGTCCAAGGAGCCGTAGAGGAGGTCTCCCTTATACACCGCATCCGGGTACTTCGCGCTGGTCCAGGCTGGGACCTTGCCGTCGGAGCGCAGGAGGCTGCCTGCCCCGCCGATGGTCATCGTGGAGACAATGTTGGCCGCGGAGCCGTAGAGGAGGTCTCCCTTGAACACCACACCGGGGTAGCTCGCGCTGGTCCAGGCCGGGACCGTGCCGCCGCTGACCGTCCAACTGGATTGCAAAAGGCTGCCCGGCACGCCGACGGACATCGTGGAGACGACGTTGTCCGCGGAGCCGTAGAGGAGGTCTCCCCTATACACCAGACTCGGGTAGCTCGCGGTGCTCCAGGCCGGTATCGATCCGTTGGAGGTCAGGAGGCTGCCTGGCCCGCCGATGCTGACCGAGGATATCTTTACCACCGGACTGCCGTCGAAATATAGGATGCTGCCCTTCGCCGCGTCGTGGAAATTCTGGCCCGTGCCGCCGTACTTCAGATCCAGGGGGGCGTTCAATTGCAGCGCACCGTCCGCGGTGAAGCCCGACGTGCTGTTCGCGTTGCCGAACGTCGCGGACGCCTGGACAACGAGGCTGGCCCCGGTGCCGTCGATGAGCATCAGTCCCGAGTCCAGATGCAGGCCGGCGCCGGCGCCGTCGATGGTCAGGGTGCCCCCGCTCACATTGAACAGGGTGGAGGGGTGCGAGGTCCCGATGCCGATGAAGGCCGTGCCGGAGGAGACGTAGAACGCCGCGTTGCTGCTGGCGGCGGGCGCGTTGATGACGAACCCTCCGGTGGAGATGTCGATGGTCCCCTCGATGGTCTTGGCCACGAGCGCGTAAGGCATGGAGTAGAGCTGCTCCCGCGGCTTCATTTTTATGCCGCCTCCCGCACCGAGGCCTCCCTTGAATATCTCCATTTCCAGCCAGCGCTGCCCGCCGCCCACCAAGGTGTTGGTCGTCACCGGAATGTTGACGCTGAACAGCCCTGAGACGATGTCGACGGATGCCGGCATGTCCGCCCCTATCTGCGTCTCGGTGGGGCAGGATGCGGATACCGCTGGATCCGGCCCGCAGTTGTAGATGCGGAAGACGATATCCCATTTGGCGGTCACGGGGACCCCGTTCTGCTGCAGCTGCCCTTGGTAGTTGATGCCTCCCGGCACGCTGCCTGGAGCCGCCGTGCCCTGCGGGCGGAATGTGGCGCCGCGCGCCGGCGCGGCGCACCACGCGCCCGCCAGCAACGCCAGCAGAAGGAAGGGGGATTTCTTCATAAGTTGCCTCGTCGGTCGCTATGGCTCATGGGCGGACCCACTTCTTGTAATCGGGGGATAGGATCATCTCGGAATCCGGCAGCGTCTGCTTCGACTCCGGCTGCGGGGCCCGGGCCGCAGGGGCCTGGCGCGCCCGCTCGAGCTCGCGCTGCCGCAGCGGGCCCGCCTGGTCCCGGGCGCGGCGCCACTCGATGACCGTGCCGCGGCGCTCCTCGCGCAGGGTCTGGCCGAACTTGAGGACGATGCTGGCCCGGTGCGTCTGCGCGAGGTTGCCGGAGTCCATGAAGGAGTAGTCGAAGCCCAGCTCGCAGGGCCTGTGCTCGTCGCGGAAGACGTAGAGGCCCATGCCGACCGTGTAGCCGGCGCCCTCGCCCGGGTCGGTGCGGCCGCCCAGGCGCACGGCCAGGACGCCCTGGTACCACAGCTCGACGCCGCCGGAGACCGCCACCGCCTGGCCTTGGGTCTGGATGCCGTCCAAGGCGAGGGTGAAATAGTGCGGGAAGTCCCTCGGGTCGTAGGGCGTCCATGAGGCCCCGACCCGCGCCGTGATGGGCAAGGGGTAGGTCTCGGAGATGTAGCGCAGGCCGTTGCCGAGGTGGAGCACGGAGGCGCCCAGGCGCACGCCGCGCATCGGGACCCACAGGGTGCCGATGTCCCCCGCCACGGTGGCGGCGTTGTAGGTGTGGAGCCGCGAGGTGATGTACTTGCCTGAGCCGCCCACGGCCCAGGTGTCCGATATGCGCAGGCCGTAGGAGAGCTGGTAGGCCGCGTCCAGGGCCGAGGTCTGGCCGGCGGAATCGTCGGTGGCCGAATAGGCTTCGAAAGGCGCGACGCTGAGCGCGTTGATCGCCAGCCCGTAGGTGCCGAAGCGCAGCGGGTGCACGTAGCCGGTCCACGCGTGGTTGACTCCCGGGGCGTAGGCGTCGAACACCATGCCGACCTCTTGGCGCGCGAGGAAGGCGATCCCCGCCGGGTTGTAGGCCAGGGCATGGACGTCGTCCGCTAACCCGACGAAGGCATCCGCCAGGCCGGCCGGGCGCGCTCCGACGGGTATGCGCAGGAACTCCGCGCTCGTGGTGCCCTGGCCGGAACTGGCGAGGCCTCCCGCGCGGGCGGGCAGAGAGCGGCCCAGGCACAGGAGGGCAGCCAAGCAGACTACGCCTTGGACATGCTTGCGCACCATCAGGAGTATGCAAGAAGGTATTTGCAAGAATATTACAGGAAAAACGCCTTTGTGAAGCTATTGCGAAATCTGACCGGACTGCTGGGCTGGCTGGGGGAGGCTCTGTTTGGCCAGATATGCGCCCAAAAAGGCCATGATGAGGATGACGCAAGCGGCGACAACGGACCATGCCGCATAGCGCAGCCATGGGGGGGCGGCGGGGATCTTGCCGCCGGTGTCGAGGGCGAGGAACTCGGGGGGTATCCCCGTCTTTGGCTCCCCGGCCGGAGCGGGGTTGGCGGCCGGCGCGGCCGCCGGGCGCCCCCGGCGGAAAGGCTCCTTGCAGAGGTCGCACCACTGCGCCGAATCCGGGGACTCGCAGCCGCAGGCCGGGCATCTAACCACGGCCATATTTCAGCCTCGTCTGAGATTTGGGCTTGCCGATCCTGTGGCGCAGGCTGCCCAGCTTGTCCACGCGCAGCTCCACCTCGTCTCCTGGCTTCACCCAGCGCTCCAGGTCCAGGCCGCAGCCCCGGAAGAAGGTGCCTGAGCCCAGCACGTCCCCCGGCTGGAGGGTCTCCTCCTGGGAGACGTGCGAGAGCATCAGCCCCCAGCTCCAGTAGCGGTCCGCGGTGCGGCCTTGGCTCCAGAGCTCGCCGTTGACCCGCACCTGGATCTCCAGATCCTCCTCGGGCCCCACCTCGTCCGCCGTCACCAGGCACGGGCCCAGACCATAGGCGAAGTCCTTGCCCTTGGCCGGCCCCATGCCGCAGGCGAACTCCGACTTCATGACGTCGCGGGCCGAGAAATCGTCGAGGATGGTGAAGCCCGCGATGCGGGCCGGGGCGTCTTCGGGGGAGAGGTCGCGGCCGGGCGCCCCCACCACGCAGGCCACCTCCGCTTCGAAGTCGAAGCGCCGGGTGTAGCTCGGCCAGGGGACCTCCTGGTCCGGGCCGTAGATCTCGCGGGCGTTGCCCTTGAAATAGACCGGATGCTCGTACCAGGCCGCGGGCAGGGGCGCGCCGGCCCGACTCCAGGCCTTCAGGGCGTGGTCCTCGTAGGCGAAGAAGTCGCGCAGGGAGCGGGGCTGCAGGGGCGCGAGCAGGCGCACGTCGCCGAGCTGGTGGACGACGCGCTCGCCCCGGGGCCCGGCCGGGGTCCTGTGCTTCTCGGTCTCGCCGGCGGCGAAATCCAGGGCCTGACGGGCCTCGGCCAGGGCGTCTTGGCCCCGGTCGAGGAAGGCGAGCATGTCGGCAGGCAGCAGCGCGTCGGCCAGACGGCGGGGCTGGGACCGGCCGAGCCGGCCCAGGCGGGCCGCGGCCGCGAGGTTGAGGTCCACCACCTGCTCGCGCCAGAGCGCGCCCAGGCGGGTGAAGGGCCCCAGCAGGGTCGCGACTTCGAAAGAGACGAGCTTCATATCAATAGATGGGCACGAAGCGCTTCTGCTTGGCGTCGGCCCTGGTCATGGTGATGACGCTTTTGAGGGTGTCGCCTTTGGCGTCGAACACGATGGTGCCGAGCATGCCGGAGTGCCGGCTGTTCCGGATGCAGTCGAGCACCGCCGGGCGGTCGGAGCCGTGGTGGCGCAGGCATTCCACGGCGATGAGTCCGGCCTCGTAGGCGTAGTGGTCGAAGACCCGCGGCATGCCGCCGTAGCGCTTGCGGTAGTTCTCCACGAAGTCCGCCGCGCTGGGGATGTCCTCCACGGGCACGCCGCTGACCGCGAGGTAGGCCCCGTCGGCGGCCGGGCCGGCGACGGCGAAGAGCTCCGGAGCCTTGGCCCCGTCTCCCCCCAGGAAAGGCCATGGCACGCCCAGCCCCCGCGCCGCCTTGAGCAGCTGCCCGAACTCCGTGTAGATCCCGCCGAAGAAGAGCCCGTCCGGCCGCAGGGCTTGCAGCTCGGAGAGGAGCGCCGTGAAGTCCCTCTGGCCGCGGGAGACGCTGCGGGAGGGCACGGTCACGCCGCCCTTGGCCTCGAAGCGCCGGCGGAACGCCGCGGTCAGGTCGCGGCCATAGGGAGTCCCGTCTTCGACGACGGCCATGCGGCGCAGATCGAACCGGTCGTAGGCGTAGTCGGCCGCGTAGGCGCCCAGGACCGCGTCGGAGGCCGGTATGCGCAGCGCCACCCGGGGATCGGTCCAGTCCGGGCGGGTCTGCTGCAGGGTCACCTCGGGACTGGTCGCCGACGGGGTGATCATGGTCAGCCCGGCCGCGGCGTAGACCTTGGCCGCGGCGATGGAGCAGCCGGAGGTGATGTGCCCCACCACCACGGCCACCGCGGGGTCCGCGACGATGCGGCCGGCGACCAGGGCCGCCGTCTCCGGTTCGGCACGGTCGTCGTAGGGGGCCACTTCGAACCGCCAGAGCGACTCCCCGCCGGCCTCCGAGTCGGCCACCGCCATCTCCACCGAGCGCTGCATGCCCAGGCCTTCGGGCGCGAGGTCCCCGGTCAGGGGCCCGGTCACGGCGATGCGCACGATGGGCTTGACGCGGTTGCAGGCCGAGGGCCCGGCCCAGGCCAGCACGCCCAGGGCCGCGGCCAGAGCGAGAGAGAGGCGGGACCGCATCCCTTTAGGATAGAAAGAAACGGGCGGCGATTCAATCTTGAATCAGCTTGAGCCAGAGCGAGGAGATCAGGAAGTCCTTGAGGCGCGCGCGTTCCACCCAGCGCGCCTGCGGCGGCCTCGGCCCCAGCAGACGCGCCCGGCGCAGGCAGAGCGCCAGGCGGTAGCGGGTGATGGGATGGCGCAGGGTCTTCAGCCGGGCTCCGACCCGGGCTGGAAAACGTCCCGCCTCGGGCAAGCCCCAGTGGCCCTTGAGCAGGAGTTCCTTCCGGCCGCGCTTCCAGAGCAGGACGCGGCCGCGGCGTTCGATCCATAGGCAGGTCCAGCTCAGGTCTTGCGGCGCGGCCCGCGGGCCGAGGACCGGCAGCCGCGACTGGAGGCCTGCCTTCCGGGCCGCGCACAGCCCGCGCCAAGGGCAGGCTCCGCAGGCGGGGCTCTTCGGAGTGCAGACGACCTCGCCCAATTCCATGACGGCCTGATTCCAATCCCCCGGCCGGCGGGGGTCGAGCAGGCCTTGCGCCAGCGCCGCCAGTCGTGTCCGCGTGGCGGGTCGGCGCGCGTCGGACCGGATCGCGAAGAGCCGGCACAGCACTCTGGCCACATTCCCGTCCAGGACCGCGTGGGCGCGGCCGAAGGCTATGGAGGACACCGCGGCCGCCGTATAGCGGCCGACGCCGGGCAAGGCGAGCCAGGCGTCGTGGTCGCGCGGGAAGTCCCCGCCGGGCCGGGCCGCGATGCGGCGGGCGGCGGCGTGCAGGTTCCGCGCCCGGGCGTAGTAGCCCAGGCCCGCCCAGGCGCGCAGGACGTGGGCTTGGCGGGCGCGGGCCAGGGCGCGCACGTCAGGGAAACGCCGCAGGAAATCCTCATAGCGGGGCTCGACCGCGGCCATGGTGGTCTGCTGGAGCATGGTCTCCGCCACCCAGACGCGGAAGGGGTCGGCGTCGCGGCGCCAAGGCAGGGGCCGGGCCGAGCGCTCGTACCAAGCCAGCAGGCGCCGCCGTACGGTCGCCGCGGCCGGGGGCCGGGTCAGGCTCACTCGGGGATGAAGACGTTGACGAGGACCTGGTCCACGCCCTTGGTCCGGCGCGCCAGGCGCGTGACGAGGTCCTGCTCGCGCCGGTCCTTGAGCACGCCGGATAGGGTCACGACCCCGGTGTCGACGTCGATGGTCAGGTAGCGCAGGTCGAGATTGGGCTGGCTGCGCAAGGCGGTCTCGATGCGGGCCTTGATGGCCGCGTCGCTGAGGTCCACCGGCTCCACGTTGCGCATGCAGCCGCTCAGGGCTGCGGCCAGGACCGCCGCGGTCAGGAGCCGCATCCAAGCCTTCATGGCAATAATGTACAATTTTATCGACGTAGCGGCAATGAATGATGGAAATCCTCCTCGCGACCCGCAACCGGCACAAGGTCACCGAGATCTCGAGCCTTCTGGGAGGAGGACTGCGCGTCCTCTCCCTCGACGAGCGGCCCGACGCTCCCTCCGTCGAGGAGGACGCTCCCACCTTGGAGGGCAACGCGCGCAAGAAGGCGGCCGCGACCGCGGCCGCGACCGGGCTTTGGTGCCTCGCCGACGACACGGGCCTGGAGGTCGCGGCCCTGGGCGGCGCGCCGGGGGTGCTCTCCGCGCGCTACGCCGGAGCCGACTGCGATTACGCGGCCAACAACCGCAAGCTCCTGGAGGCCCTGCGGGACGTGCCTCCGGGGCGGCGCCGGGCCGCCTTCCGTACGGTCATGGCCCTCTGCGACCCCGGCGGCGGGAAAGTCGTCCTGGAAGAGGGGCGGCTCGACGGCGTCATCGCCGCCGAGCCGGCGGGGAGCAACGGCTTCGGCTATGATCCGCTGTTCATCGTGCCGTCCCGGGGCCTGACCCTCGCCCAACTGAGCCTGGAGGAGAAGAACACCTTGAGCCACCGGGCCGCGGCGCTGACGCGCATGCTGCCCCACCTGCGGCGTTTGGCCGCGCTGGCGGTCCTGCTGGCCTGCCTATGGGCGCCCGCGCGGGCCGGCCGGACGGAGCCGGCCGGGCAGACCATCTGGGACCAGATCATGGCCGACCAGGCCGACCGGGGCCTGCGCCAGGGCGCCCGGTATCTCGACCAAAAGCAGTACGACCAGGCGCTCCGCGAGTTCCAGCGCGCGGTGCAGGCCAATCCCAGCGAACCGACCACGCACACCATGCTGGGCGTGGGGTACTACTGGACCGGCCAAGTGGATCGCTCCTTGGAGGAGTACCGCAAGGCCCTGGAGCAGGACCCGCGCAGCGCCCAGGTCTGGCTCCTCATCGGCATCTCCTTGGCCTGGAAGGGGGAGGACAAGGGCGCCTACGAGGCGTTCAAGAAGGCGGCCGAGCTCGACGGCCAGCGCGCGGATGTCCAGATGAATCTCGGCTCCATCGAGGAGTCCCTGGGCCTGATGGAGGAGGCGCTGGAGCATACCCGCAGGGCCGTCGTACTCGACGGCAAGAACCCGCTCTATCACTACCAGCTCGCGCTGCTCTACCGGAGGCTCGGCCGCGACTCGGACTGCATCGACTCCCTGCACCGGGCGCTGGGCTTCTTCCCCGATTTCGAGGACGCGGTCCTGGAACTGGGCGCCGCCGAGGAGCGCACCGGTGACCGCAAGTCCGCCCAGCGCAGCTTCCGCAAGGCCGTGGACCTCAAGGCGCGCGACGCGGTGGCGCGCTTCCGCCTGGCCCGCCTGATGCTTCAGGGCGACGACTCCCGGCGCGCCCGCGCCATGATGAGCGAGGCCTTCCACCTCACTCCCGAGGAGGGCGGCGGGGGGCTGCGGCTGTCCGTCTCCTACGCCGGCGGCCACAAGGCCGCCTCGGGTCCCGGCGCGGCGGGCCAGCCCGAGACGCCGGCGAGCCCGCCCCCCCCGGATAACGACGCCAACGACCCCCTCTCGGTCTTCACCCGCAACCTGGAGCGCATCCCGCTCGATCAGAGCGCGATCATGGAGGTCGACGTGGTCTTCGTGCCCAAGCCCAGGCTGGTCAAGGCCCCTGTCGAGAGCGCCTCGTCTTTGCGCAAGGCCCTGTCCCAGCGGCTCTCGGACACCGACGGCACGCCCAAGGCGACGCGGCGGCAGTATCAACTGCGCGCCGCCAAGCCCGAGGAGCGCGCCGCGCAGGTCCGCCAGGTCATGGAGGACCTCAGAGCGCTGCTCAAGACAGCGCCCGAGGGGGCCGACACGCGCCTGGGGATGAACCTGACCTTCACCCGCCTCGCCGACGCGGGACCCTCCCGCAGCGACGCGGAGAACCCTCCCAAGGTCTCCTACGAGCCCAGGCAGGTGGGCAACGACCTGGGCCTCTGGGTGATCGGCACCGGCTGGATGGGATTGGTGGAGGAGGTCCTGCCGGAGGCCGGGGAGTCCCCGCCCCAGCCGGACCAGAGCGATTGGTGGGTGGCCACGGGACTGGGCTACGCCATCCTGGGAGACGGCCAAAGGGCCCTGTCCGCCTTCGTGCGCGCGGGGCAGCTCGATGCCGCGAGCGTGCCCGCCCAACTCGGCCGCAGCGTGGCCTCGGTCATGACCGGCGACGAGGCCGGCGCCATCAAGGCTCTCCTCGAGGCGCGCCGCATCGACCCCGGCAACCGCGCGGCCAAGGAAGGCCTCAAGTGGCTCAACCGCCAGGCCGCGCCCAAGCAATCGCCGCAGGGGGCCGGGACCAAGGGGAAAAGCTGATGTCCCTCGACCTCGGTCACATGCGCGCCTTCGTCCGGCGCGTGCATTTCGTCGGCGTCGGCGGCGTGGGCATGAGCGGCATCGCCGAGGTCCTCGTCAATCTCGGCTACCGGGTCTCTGGGTCCGACCTCAAGGCGAGCGCGATCACCCGGCGCCTCAAGGCCGCGGGCGTGCGCGTGTCCGTGGGCCATGCCGCCGCCAATGTCGGCGACGCGCAGGTCGTGGTGGTGAGCTCCGCCGTGCGGCCCGACAACCCCGAGGTCCGGGCCGCCCGGCGCGCGGGAGTGCCGGTCGTGCTGCGCGCGCAGATGCTCGCGGAGCTGGGGCGCATGAAGAAGACCGTGACCGTGGCCGGCTCGCACGGCAAGACCACGACCACGGCCATGGCGGCCATGGCCCTGGCCGCGGCCGGGGCCGAGCCCACCATGATCGTGGGCGGGCAGATCAAGAACATCGATTCCAACGCCCGCCTGGGCCTGGGCGACTATCTGGTGACCGAGGCCGACGAATCGGACGGCTCGTTCGTGCACCTGGCGCCCCTGGTGGCCGTGGTCACCAACATCGACAACGACCACCTCGACCACCACAAGACCATGGCCAATCTGCGGGCCGCGTTCGTGGACCATCTCTCGCGCCTGCCTTTCTACGGCGCCGCCGTGCTCTGCGCCGACGACCCGGAGCTGGCCCGTCTGCGCCCCTGCCTGCGCGCGCGGGTCATCTCCTACGGGATATCGCGGCGGGCCGACTGGCAAGCGCGCGGGCTCCGGTTGGACAAGGACGGTTCGAGCTACGAGGCCTTTCATCTCGGCCGGCGCGCGGCCCGCATCCGTCTGCGGGTCCCCGGCCGGCACAACGTGCTCAACTCGCTGGCGGCCCTCGCCGCGGGGCGATTCCTGGGTTTTCCTCTGAGCGGACTGGGACGCGGGTTGGCGGCGTTCCGGGGCGTGGGACGCCGGCTCGACCGTCTGGGCGCGGCCCGCGGAGTCGAGTTCGTAGACGACTACGGCCATCACCCCACCGAGGTCCGGGCTGCGGTGGAGGCGGTGGCGACGCTGTGGGGAGGCCGGCGGACGATGGTCGTCTTCCAGCCGCATCGCTATTCCCGGACCAAGCTCCTGGCCCGCGAGTTCGGCCCCGCCTTCGCGCGCGCCGACCAAGTCTTCGTCATGCCCATCTACCCCGCGGGGGAGGCGCCGCTGCCGGGCGTGAGTTCCGCGCTGATCCTGGATTCCCTGCGCCGCTCCGGGGTCGCCTGCGCTCCTTTCAGCGGCAGCCTGGACGTGCTGCGCCAGCTGCGCCCCGGCGACGTGGTGCTGACCTTGGGCGCGGGCGACGTCTGGAAGACGGGCATGGACCTCATGCGCCGGTTGGCCGCCGATCTGGCGAGCCCGGTCTGATGGGCGCGCGTCTCGATCAGCACTATCTCGTGGACACCGCGGTGCGCGACGCCATCGCGGCCGCCGCTGAGATCGCGCCCGGCGACAGCGTTCTTGAGATCGGCCCGGGGCGCGGCATCCTCACTGCCGCGCTCCTGCCCCGCGCGCGCACGGTCGTGGCCGTGGAGCTCGACGAGCTGCTGGCGGCGCAGCTCGCCGCCGCCCTGGACCGTCCTGCCAATCTGCGCGTGGTCAACGCGGATTTTTTGGAGTTCGAACTGGGGTCGCTCGGGCCGGGGCCCTGGAAGGTCGCGGCCAATCTCCCTTACGCGGTGGCCACGCCGATCCTCCAGCGCCTCCTGCCCTGGCCGCATTGGAGCACCGCCGTGCTCATGTTCCAGAAGGAGGTGGCCGAGCGCATCGCGGCGGGGCCGGGCGGCGCGGATTACGGCTTGCTGACCCTCTCCGTGGCGATCCACGCTTCGGCCGAGCTCCTGCTCGAGGCGTCGCGTGATTGCTTCCGACCGCGGCCCAAGGTGGCCTCGGCCGTGGTGCTGCTTCGGCGTCGTCCCGAACCCTTGGTGCCCGCCTCCGAGGAGGCGGCCTTCTTCCGCGTGGCCAAGATCGCCTTCGGCCAACGGCGCAAGATGGCTCTGGGTGTGCTGGCCCGGGGCCTGAGCCTCGACCGGGAGAAGGTGGCCGCAGCCTTCGCGGAGCTCGGGATCGCTCCTGCCGCGCGGGCCGAAGAGATCCCGTTCGCGCTCTGGCGCGGCCTGGCCCGGAGTTTGGGGACACAATACTTATCTCCCGCTCCGTCAGACGAGAAAGCCTGATCCAGCATGGTGTCCTCGAAACGGCGTAAGCCTGAATTAAGTATTGTGTCCCCGAATCTGGCGCGGGCGGGCTGCCTAGCGGGCCTGGCGCTGCTCTACCTGCTCTGTTTGCGGGCCTATTATGTGGGCTTCTTCAACGACGACGCCTTCTATCTCCTAGGCGCGCGTTCCTTGCTGTCCGGCGGCTTCCGGGAACTGAGCGCTCCTGGGGCTCCGCCCATGACCATCTACATGCCCGGCTATCCGCTGGTCCTGGCCCAGTGGAGCTGGCTGGCGGGCTCTTCGCCGCTGGCGGCGCAGCTGCTCTCCGTGGCGCTGACCACGGCGGCCATGGGCCTGATGTGGGCGTGCTTCGCCTCCGAGTTGCCGCCCGCCGCGGCTTTCGCCGCCGTCGCGGTGACGGCCTTCAACCCGCTCACGGCGAGCATCTCGGGGACCGTGCTCTCGGATATCCCGTTCTTGGTCATGACGCTGCTGGTCTTCCTGGCGGCGCGGCCGATCTGGGAGAAGGGGTCGGACCGGGCCTGGGCCGGCCTGGGCGCCATGACCGGGGCCGCCTTCCTCATCCGGCCCACAGGCGCGGCCCTCACCCTGGCTTTGGTCCTGTCCTTGCTGGGGGAGAGGCGTTGGGGGCGGGCGGCTTGGGCCGCGGCCGGGGCCGCTCTGGTCGCGGCGCCCTGGCTGGGGCGCAACGCCCTGATCGGCGGCTCGGCTTTGCCCTACGCTGCGCAGCTGGCCGCGCCTTGGAGCGCCTCGTCGGCCTTCAGCGACTTCCTGATCCGGCTGGCCCGCAACGCCGGGTTCTATGGTCCCGAGCTCTTCGGACGGACCTGGTTCCGTTGGCCGGCAGCGCCGGGCCTCCAGGCCTTGCGCTGGGCCACCGTCCTGCTGGGCTTGGCCGCGCTGGCCGTCGGCCTGCGCGAGTGGGGAGGCCGGGGTTGGCGCAAGCTTCTGAGCGTGTATCTGCTGCTCTATGCGGCGCTGCACCTGGGACTCCACCTCCAGTCAGGCCGTTATATTTTCACCGCCTTGCCCATGGCCGCCCCCCTGTTCTTCCTGGGCCTGTCCGCGGTCGACCGGAGGCTGCGCATGCGGGACAGACTGGTCTTAGGCGCGGCGGCCTTGAGCTTGGCCTTGAGCCTCGCGCCCGTGGCCAACGTCGTGAGGACTTCGCTTTGGCGGCACACTCCGCTCAACACGCCGCCCCTGAAGACATTGGCCTGGATCCAGGGCGCGACCTCGCCGGCGGACGTCTTCGCGGCGGATCTTGACGGGAGGTGGTTCTTGCTCACGGGCCGCCAGACGGTGCGCCTGCGCAAGCTCTATGAGCCCGGCGCTTTCGCAGCCTGGCTCAAGGCCGCGCGCGTGGACTACGTCCTGACCGAGCCCAATGAGCATTTCATGACCACGGCTTCAGGCGGGACCACGCATGACCCCATGCCTCTGGACCGACTGCGGGACCTGCTCTCCGGCGGCCGGCGCGTCTTCGCCGACGCGGAGGAAAGGACCGAGATCTACCGGGTCGGTTCGGCGGCCGACGAGATGGTCCCCGCGCCGACGACGACCTCTCCCTGATAGAAGACCGCGGTCTGTCCGGGCGTCACCGAGAGCTGGGGCTCGGCGCAATCGACTTGGATCGTGCCCGGCTCATCGCCTGGCGAGACCTCGGCGACGGCCGGCCGGTGCTGCTGGCGGACTTGGACTTCGACTTGGACGGGCTGCGCCGGGGGGCCGCTGAGGCTGATCCAAGTGGCTTCGCGCACCGTGAAGCGCGCGCAGTACAAGGCTTCCTTGGGCCCGACGATGACCGTGCGGGAGGCGGCGTCGATGCGTGCCACGTAGAGCGGCCGGCCCGCTCCGCTCAAACCGACGCCTTTGCGCTGGCCCACGGTGTAGTGGACGATGCCTTTGTGCCGGGCGATGACCCGGCCGGAGAGGTCCTGGATGGGCCCCGGACGGGAATCGGACTCGTCGAAGAGCACGCCGTAATCGGGGCTTTCGATGAAGTCCTGACTCTCGGACTTGTCCGCGACGTCGTGCCAGCCGAGGCCTCGGGCCAGTTCCTTGACCCGGGCCTTGGTCAATGCGCCCAGCGGCAGGACCAGCGCCGCCAACTGCTCTTGGCTCAGGCGCGCCAGGAAATAGGACTGGTCTTTGCGGCGGTCCGCGCCGCGCTTCAAGAGGATGCGTCCGTCCGCGGTCCGGGCCTCGACGCGCGCGTAATGGCCGGTGGCGAAGCCGGAGAAGCGGATGCCGGATTCGCGGGCTTTCTTGAGGAGCAGACCGAACTTGATGGCCTGGTTGCAGCGCACGCAGGGGTTGGGCGTGCGGCCGCAACGGTACTCCCCGCGGAAATAATCCAGGACCAGGGTCTTGAACTCCGCCGCCAGGGGGATGGTGTGATGGGGGATCCCCAGGCGCCGGGCCACTTCGCGGGCGGCCGCCAGATCGCGAGCCTCGCCGGGGCCGTAGCAGCCGGAGCGGCCGCGGTCCGGGATGGGCAGGGACCCGTCCCAGGTCTGCATGGTCAGGCCCACGACCGCGAAACCTCGCTCCTGGAGGATGCGCGCCGCGACGGCGGAGTCCACCCCGCCGCTCAAGCCCACGGCGACCGTTTTCCCGTTGGCCATCGAGAATATTGTAACATTATCAACCGATAGCATTAGGAGGTGCGCATGATCAGCACTGCTGATTTCCACAATGGCCTGGTCTTCGAGGACGAGGGACAGTTCTGGGAGATCCTCAGCTACCAGCATCATCGCAAGTCCCAGTCCGCGGCCGTCTACCGCACCACCTTGCGTTCCCTGTCCACGGGCTCCGTCTGCGAGCGGTCCTACTCCTCGGGCAGCAAGTTCCGCGAGGTCCCGGTGACCAAGCGCGAGAAGCATTACAGCTACGACGAGGGCGACATGGCCGTGTTCATCGACTCGGAGACCTACGAGCAGGTCTCCTTCCCTAAGGCCAAGCTCGGGCCGCAGGCCAGGTTCCTGTGCGAGAACATGGAGGTCCTGGCGGTCTACGTCGACGACAAGCTGACCAACATCGAGCTGCCGCCCAACGTGGTGCTCACCGTCTCCTCGACCGTCCCCGGAGTCAAGGGCGACTCGGTCTCCAACATGGTCAAGCCCGCCACCTTGGAGACGGGCCTGGAGATCTCGGTGCCGCTCTTCATCAAGGAGGGCGACAAGATCCGGGTGGACACCCGCACCTGCGGCTACGTGGAGCGGGTCAAGGAATAGCCGGCGGGCGCGGCATGATCAGGGCGGTCATCTTCGACGTCGACAACACCCTCACCGACTTCATGAAGATGAAGCGGGCGGCGGTGGACTCGGCCGTGGAGAGCATGATCGACGCGGGCCTCCAGGTGCGCAAGGAGGCCATGGTCGAGAAGATCTTCGAGACCTACTGGAAAGAGGGCGTGGAGGACCAGAAGATCTTCGACAAGGTGCTCAAGGCGGAGTTCGGCGGCGTCGACTACAAGCTGCTGGCCGCGGGCATCGTGGGCTACCGCCGCTCCAAAGCCGGGACCATGGCGCTCTATCCGCACGTGCACCTGACCCTTTTGGAGCTCATGCGGCTCGGCGTCAAGAGCGCGGCCCTCTCCGACGCCCCGAAGCTCGAGGTGTGGCTGCGCATCGTGGGCCTGGGCCTGCATCACTACTTCGACCACGTCGTGACTTCGGCGGACCTCGGGGTGCATAAGCCCGCGCCGGAGCCCTTCCGCAAGGCGCTGGAGGTCCTGGGCACCAAGCCCGGGGAGACGGTCATGGTGGGCGACTGGGCCGAGCGGGACGTCGCGGGAGCCAAGAACCTGGGCATCCGCACCGCCTGGGCCAAGTACGGCGACACGCACGAGACCAAGGACTCGGGCGCCGAGTTCGTGCTGACGGATATCTCCGAGCTGGTGGATATCATCCGCAAGGAGAACGGGATCCCATGAAGAGGGCGGCGTGCCTCGCCGCGCTGTTGGCCCTGTCCCGAGGGGGCTTGGCGGCCTCGTTCGCCGACAGGGTGAAGGTCCTCGATGCGAAGGGCGCGGTCCGAGGCGAGGCGCTGTCGGACCGTCTCATTGTCCGGTTTCGGGAGGGCTTGGACGCCGCGCAGAGGAATTCCGTGCATCAGGCCGTGGGGACGACGGAACTGCGCAGTCTGGGAGCCCCGGGCCTCTTCGAAGTCTCGGTTGGCATCGGAGCGGATGTGCGGCAGGTCCTCCGCCTCATCCAGGCCCGACCGGAGGTTTCCCAGGCGGATTACGTCTTTTCTCACCATCTGGACCTGACCTCCAACGACCCCCTGGCGCCACAGCAATACTCCTTGTCCCAGATGGATGCGTTCGGCGCATGGGAATTCGAGGTCGGTACATCCAACAACGTCACCATCGCCGTCTTGGACAGCGGCGTGGACGACTCGCATCCTGATTTCGCCGGCAAGATCGACACCGCCAACCGCAAGGATTTCTGCCCGCCGGCCCAGCCCGGCTGCTCCGGCGTGTGCGGGGCTGCTTTCTCGGACGATTTCGGGCATGGCACCAGGGTCGCTGGGGTCGCCGCCGCTTCGGGAAACAACGGCCTGGGCATTGCGGGTATCTCTTGGGGTGCCCGTATCCTCCCGATCAAGGTCATCGACAACACGGGTTGCAGCGATGATGCGACTCTGGTCGCTGCTCTGAATTACGTGGCCGGCCTCGAACCCGGTCTGGGCAAAGCGGTCATCAATATGAGTCTGGGTGGAGTCGAGTCCCCCTGCAATGCGGCGTTGATCACCGCGGTCGACAACGCCTTGGCTAAAGACGTAGTCGTGGTCGCCGCGGCCGGCAACTATGATTTCCTGGATAATCCGGGCAAGGTCGTTGAGTGTCCGGCCAAGATCCCCGGTGTCATTGCGGCCGGGGCTACGGATTCGAGCAACAATATCGCGGTATTCTCCGCGGTCGGGCCCGAGATGGCCACCAACGGCGTCGTGGCTCCGGGGGTCGATATCCTCAGCACGATGATCGGCGGCGGCTATGGGACGGAGAGCGGGACATCCTTCTCGGCTCCCAATGTTTCTGGAGTGGCCGCTCTGGTACGAGCGGCCAAGCCCGCGAAGACCCCGACAGACGTCTTTAACATCATCCGCGGAAGCGCCGACTCTATCGGTGTGGCTTCAGCGGGCGCAGGCGCGGGATTGCGGCCGGCTGGAAGCAGCTCCGGCGCCGGTCGCGTCAACGCCTTTCGCGCCATGCGCCTGGCCGTCAACGGGACTGCCGCTTTCGACGGCGACCAGAAGGCCATCGCTTATCCTAACCCCTTCCGCACCTCTCAGACGGGCGCCGTCTCCTTCTCGATCCCGACCAGCCTGCAGGGCGCCAATGCCGCCATCAAGATCTACACGATCGGCGGCGAGTACGTGCGGACGGTCACGGGCCTGACCTGGGACGGCCGCAACGCCGCCGGCAGCCCCGTGGTTACCGGCACCTACATCTTCGTCGTCTCCACCGACAACGGCACCACGCGGGGCCGTGTGGCGGTCATCCGTTGAATGGCAGAGCGTATTTTAGTAGCGTTTAACCGTACGCGCGAGCGCGAGATAGCCTCCCGCGTCGCCGTCGCAGACGATTCCGTGTCGCGTTCGCGCGGCCTGCTCGGCCGGACCGCGCTGGCGCCGGAGGAAGGCCTTTGGATCGTGCCGTGCCCGATGATCCACACCTTTTTCATGAAGTTCGTCATTGACGTCGTGTTCCTGGACCGGCAGCTGCGCGTCGTGCGCGTTCTGGAAAGGCTCAAACCCTGGCGCCTCTCGCCGTGGGTCTTCGGGGCGCACAGCGTCCTGGAACTTGCCGGAGGCAGGCTCCAGGGTTCGGTCCGGGTCGGCGACTGTCTGGAATTGCGTTAAGCGGAGAAGATCATGGCTCTCAAAGGTCTGCAGCGGCGCAAGACGGTGACGGAGATCCTCGGCGAAAGCAAGCTCTTGAGCGAAGAGCAGCTCAAGACCGCCGAGGCCGACGCCAAGAAGAACAACAAGATCCTCCAGCAGTCCATCATCGACCTCAAGCTCATGAGCAACGGACAGCTCCTCAAGTGCCTTTCCGGGGAATGGCAAGTCAAAGCCGTGGACTTAGGGCAGATCGGTATCGACAATGAGATCGCCAAGATCATCCCCGAGGCCGTGTCCCGGCGCCACCATGCCATCCCTTTCGCCAAGGAGGAGAGCGCCCTCTTCGTGGCCATGGCCGACCCGCGGGACTTCTTCGTCGTTGAAGACATCCAGCTGCGCACGGGGATGGCGGTCGAGCCCTACCTGGCCATGCCCCAGGACATCATGGCGGCCTTGGACAACGCCTACGGCAAGGGCGAGGGCGCGGTCATGAACCGGCTCGTCGCGGACATGGCCAAGAAGGAGGCCGAGGGGACCCAGGTGGGCGAAGGCATGCAAGTGGTCAAGGACGAGGCCAAGTCCGACATCGCCGAGGTCGACGCCTCCGCCCCCGAGGTCGAGAAGCTCGTCAACGCCATCATCCTGGGCGCCCTGAGCATGAAGGCCTCGGACATCCACATCGAGCCCTTCGAGGACGCCACGGGCAAGAACTCCAAGCTCCTGCTGCGCTACCGCGTCGACGGGCGCCTGCTGCCCGGTCCCTTCATCGTGCCCTGGGGCTACCGGGCCGCGGTCGCGGCCAAGATCAAGATCATGACCGGCTCCATGAACATCACGGAGCGGCGCATCCCCCAGTCCGGCCGCATCCAGATCCTGGCCGGAGGCAACCCCATCGAGTTCCGCGTGGAGATGGTCCCCACGGTCTACGGCGAGTCCTGCGTCATGCGTATCCTGGACCGCAAGTCCGTGCAGGTGGACATCATGAAGATGGGCTTCATGCCCGACACCTTGGACAAGTTCCTGGGGCTCCTCAAGGGCATCGGCGGCAAGAAGAACTTCGGCCTCATCGTGGTCTGCGGCCCCACGGGCTCGGGCAAATCCACCACTCTCTACGCCGCCTTGAACCACGTCAACCGCCCGGACATCAAGATCCTCACCGCCGAGAACCCGGTCGAGTACAACCTCGAGGGCATCGTCCAGGTGCCCGTCAACCCGGACTTGAAGCTCGGCGAGAACAAGAAGTTCGATTTCGCCACGGCCCTGCGTTCCTTCCTGCGCCTCGACCCAGACGTCATCATGGTCGGTGAGATCCGCGACGAGGAGACCGCGCACATCGCCATGGAGGCCGCCATGACCGGCCATCTGGTGTTCTCCACAATCCACACCAACGACGCTTCTTCCACCATCTCGCGCCTGACCGACATGGGCCTGCCCTCGTTCATGGTGGCCGGCACGATCAAGGCGATCCTGGCCCAGCGCCTCTCGCGCCGGCTGTGCTCCGAATGCAAGGCCCCCCACGACCCCACGCCGGAGGAAGTGAAAATTTTCCAAGAGAACGCGGTGGACCTGCCCGCGGGCACCAAGCTCTGCGGCCCTCCGCCGGGCGGCGGGTGCGACACCTGCAAGAACCTCGGCTACAAGGGCCGCGTCGGCATGCACGAATTGCTCGTGATGACCGACACCCTGCGCACCTTTTGCCTGAAGGATGTCGCCGCCGATCCGGTGAAGCGCGAGGCCATGAAGGAAGGTATGCGCCTCATCGTGCAGGACGGCCTGGAGAAGGTCAAGATGGGGTTGACCACGGTCCGGGAAGTCCTGGGAGGAACGGAGTGAGCCATGGCTGACAACGACAAGACCACTTTGGCCGCGGGAACGGCCGCCGGCATGGACGTCAACACCGCCCTGGAGCTCTTCTCCATCGCGGGCAGCCTCAATTCCACCATCGACCTGGACTTCCTCCTGCAGAAGATCGGCGCCGCGGCCGAGCGTCTGCTCGATTCCGAGGCCAGCGCCATCATGCTGGTGACCGACGACCGCAAACAACTCTACTTCAAGGTGGCTTCCGGGGAGAAGGCGCAGACCCTGAAGACCATGACTTTGCCTGTCGGCCAGGGCATCGGCGGCTGGGTGGCGCTGCACCGCAAGCCCGTGGTGGTCAATGACACCCGAACGGATCCCCGTTTCGCCGGCAAGTTCGACAAGGCCTCCGGCTTCGTGACCAACTCGCTCTTGTGCGTGCCCATGGAGTACCGGAGCGAACTCGTGGGCGTCGTGGAGGTGCTCAACAAGCGCTCCGGGGGCTACTCCCAGGAGCACATCGGACTGCTCTCCAGCCTGGCCAGCCTGGCCTCGGTGGCCATCACCAACGCCAAGGTCATCTCCGAGCAGAAGAACTTCTTCTCTCACGTCATGGAGCTGCTGGTGGGAGTCATCGAGACGACCAAGCCCAATATGACCGAGCATCCCGTACGCTCGGCCCAGCTCGCCTGCGCCATCGGCCGGGCCCTGGGCGTCGAAGACTACGAGTACCGCATGCTCTACTACGCCGGCATCCTGCATGACATGGGCTATGTGGCTTTTAAGAACCAGCGCCTGCTCGCGGACCTGGGGATCACGAGCGCTTCAGAGGAGATGCACCCCATGCTCTCGGTCAAGATGCTCGAGGGCATCAAGATGGTGGAAGGCGCGCTGCCTTTCATCGGGCACCACCATGAGCGCTATGACGGCACCGGCTATCCGGGCAAGCTGAAGGGCGAGGCCATACCGCTGGGCGCGCGCATCCTGGGCCTGGTCGAGTCCATGGAGGAGCTTCGCCTCATCGGCCTGCACGGAGAGGAGCTCGAGAAGCGCGCACTGCAGGAAGCCGCGGAGGGCAAGGGCACGCGCTTCGACCCCGCGGTCGTGGAGGCCTTCGTCGCGGTGCTCTCCGCCAAGGGCGGGCCCTGGTAGCATGAGCGAGACCAAGAGGCCCAAGCACCAGCACCCGCCCACGGGCAAGCTCGAGGAGATGCGGGCGCGGGCGCAGAGCGCCCGGGCCGGGGGCGGTCCCGAGGCCGCGGCGCGCCAGCACGCCGCCGGCAAGCTCACGGCGCGCGAAAGGCTCGACCTCCTCCTCGACGAGGACAGCTTCGAGGAGACCGACCTCCTGGTCCACGGACGGGAGGGGGGGAGATTCGCCGGCGACGGGGTCGTGGCCGGGTTCGGCCGCGTGGCCGGCCGGCCCCTGTGCGTCTATGCCCACGACTACACGGTGTGGAGCGGGACCATGGGCCAGGCCCAGTCCCGCAAGATCTGCAAGGTGCTTGACCTGGCCTTCGAGTCCGGCATCCCGGTGGTGGCCCTGTGCGACTCGGCTGGCGCTCGCCTCGAGGAAGGGGTGGATTCGCTGGGCGGCTACGGGGAGATATTCCAGCGGCATGTGGCCGCCTCCGGCTACGTGCCCCAGATCACCGCCATCCTCGGGCCCTGCGCGGGCGGGGCGGTCTACGCCCCGGCGCTGACCGACTTCGTCTTCATGGTGGACGGCACCAGCCACATGTACCTGACCGCGCCGGAGCTGGTGGCCGGGATCGGAGGGGAGGCCTGCGACCCCGAGTCGCTCGGGGGGGCGCACCTGCACAGCAGCCGTTCGGGGGTCTGCCATTTCCTGGCCCGCTCCGAGCCGGACTGCTTCCGCCAGATGCGCGAACTCCTGGACTACCTGCCGCAGAACTGGCGCGAGCGCGCCAAGCCCGTCATGCCTTCCGACGACCCTCGGCGCACCAGCGAGGTCCTGGGCGCGGTCGCCGATATGGATACGAAGAAACCCTATCGGATCCATGAGGTCATCTGGGAGATCGCCGACGGCCATCAATTCCTGGAGGTCCACAAGGAGTTCGCGCGCAACATCGTGACGGGCTTCGTCCGGCTCAACGGCGAGAGCGTGGGGGTCGTGGCCAACAATCCCGCCTATCTATCCGGGGCGCTCGACATCAGCGCCAGCGAGAAGGCCGCCCGGTTCGTGCGCTTCTGCGATTGCTTCAACATCCCCCTGCTGACCTTGGTCGACGTCCCCGGCTACTGGCCGGGCCTGGAACAGGAGTTCAACGGGCTCATCCGTAAGGGCGCCAAACTGGTCTACGCCTACTGCCAGGCCAGCGTCCCCAAGGTGACGGTGGTCCTGCGCAAGGCCTACGGCGGGGCCTACGAGGTGATGGGCTCCAAGCATATCCGCGGGGACGTCAACTTCGCGTGGCCCAGCGCGGAGATCGCGGTGATGGGCCCGGCCCGGGCCGTGGACATCCTCTACGCGGACCGCCTGCAGGCCTCGGCCGACCGGGAGGCGGACCGCCAGGCGCTCATCGGCGACTACGTGCGGGATTGCGCGTCTCCCTACCAGGCCGCGCGGCACGGCTACATCGACGAGGTCATCGACGCGCGCGAGACCCGGCCCAAGGTCATCCGCGCCCTGCAGTTCCTGCGCCACAAGAGGACGGAGCGCATCCCCAAGAAGCACGGCAACATCCCCTTCTGATGCCCAAGAGAGTGGTCGTCTTGGCCGTAGCACGGGCGCCGGCGCTGCGGCTGGCCGGAGTCGAGGTCACGCTCATCGACCCCAGCCGGGCCGACGCCCTGCCGCCCTGTGACGTCCTGGTCCTGCTGGGCGACCCGGCGGCCCAAGGGGGACATGAGGATCTGCTGCGTCGCAACGTCGACTGGGTCCGAGCCGCAGCTGCCGCCGCGGCTCGGCGCTGTCCGGGCTGCGCGCTGGTGGTCGCGGTCAGGCCCGTCCATCTCCTGGCCTTGGCCGCCTTGCGCGCTGCGGGCCTGCCGCGCACTCGCGTCCTGGGGGTGGCGGGACTGACGGACGAGCGGCGCCTGGCTCGCCTCATCGGGGGAGCCCTCGGCGTGGGATCTTCTGACGTGCGGGCCGCGGTCCTGGGCGGCTGCGGCGAGTCCTTGGTCGCCCTGCCGCGCCTGTGGTCCGTGGGGGGGATCCCGGCCGAGGAGCTGTTCTCCCGCCAGGACCTCGACCGCCTGGCGGCGGGGGCGTGCACGGCGTCCGCGCCCGAGGAGCTCGTCGGCGCCGCGGCGGAACTGGCCGGGGCGCTGCTGGACGGCGGCCGGAGGCTGTGCCCCTGTTCGGTCCTTCTGGACGGGGAGTACGGCGTGCAGGGGATATTCCTCACGGTCCCGGTCGTGCTGGGGCCGGCCGGGCTGGAGCGCATCGTGCAGTTGAATCTCAAGATCGAAGAACGCATGGCATTGCAGAAGGCGGCGGCCGTCGGCCGCGCGTTGCGCGCGAATCTAGAGGTGGTCCAATGAAAAGGCTGGTTCTCTGCGTGTTGGCGATGCTCGCGGCCGCTCCCGTCCGGGCGGACATCTATGACGGGTTCGAGAGGTTCGCGGATTCAGGTTCCCTCAAGCCCTTCGCTCGCGACTTGGGCGGCATCCTGGGCTCGGCCACCTTCCACAGCGCCCGGCCTCTGGGGTTCTCCGGCTTCGACGTGGGCGGGCACGCCGGGGCGCAGTTCTATCCGTCCCGGGGCGACACGATCCTGCGCAACAAGGGGGTGCGGGCTTTCGGCCTGCCCTGGATACAGGCCGAGATCGGCATGCCCTACCGCATCGACGGCTTCATCCGCGGCATGAGCTACGAGGGCCTCACCGTCGCCGGAGGCGGCCTGCGCTACGGCCTGCTCAAGACTTCGGACAAGCCCTGGGCGCCGCAATTGCTGGTCTGCGGCGTGGCCCATGCCGTGGTGTATCAGTCCTTCTCGGCCAGCCACGCCGGGGGTAGCCTGGTCTTCTCCATGGGCAACTCCGTCTTCAATCCGTATCTGGGCGCGGGCTTGGACCATGTGCGCCTGGTCGTTCGTTCCGCTCCTTTGGCCCCGACCCTCAATGGCACCGCCTTCAACACCGTGGAGAGCCGGTTCACCGCCGGCGTCCAGCTGCGGCCGTGGAACTACAGCGTCGCGGGCGCGGGCGAGAGCGTCCGGACGCGGCCCTTGTCCTTCGTCTACCTCAACGCCGCCTACATCCTGGTCCACGGCCAGAGCGGCGCCGAGGCCGGTCTGGGCATGCGGTTCTGACCGTGGCGGGGGCCTTATGACCGGCGCAAAGACCCTGCCTTGGACGCGGGCCTGCTTCGTCTGCGGGCAGGACAACCCCCACGGCCTGCGCCTGCGCTGCCGGCTTGAGGCCGGCCTTGCCGTCTTGGAGCACACGGCGCGCGAGGCGGACCTGGGCTGGAAGACCTTCGTCCACGGCGGCATCACCATGGCCTTGATGGACGAGGTCATGGCTTGGGCGGCCATGGTCTCGGCCCGGAGGCCCTGCGTCACGGCGGAGATGACCACGCGGCTGCGCCGGCCGGCCCGGCTAGGGATGCGGCTGCGCGCCGAGGGGCAGGTCAACGAGACGAAGGCCAGGATGGTCCTCACCGCGGCGCGGGTGATCGACGAGCAGGGCCAGGAGCTCGCCACGGCCTCGGGCAAATTCGTGCCCATGAATCCCGAGTCGGCCGGGGCTTGGCTGGAGGATCTGATCTTTGAAGGCGGGACCCTCCGGCCCGACGAATTGTTTGCCATCAAGTAAACGACTTCCTTCCGGTACTGCGTGGGCCGCCCTGCTGGTCGCCTCGGCGACCCTTCTGGCATTCCTGCCCGCGCTCGGCAACGGCTGGGTCAATTGGGACGACGGCGTCTTCCTGCTCGATAACCCTCACTTCCGAGGGCTGACCCCCAGCCACCTGCGCTGGATGTTCACGGCCTGCTTGTCGGGCATCTATCAACCCCTCACCTGGATGACTTACGCAGCAGACTACTGGCTGTGGGGGCTCGCTCCCGCCGGCTACCACTTTACGAGCCTGCTCATCCATGCCGCCAACGCCGTGCTCTTTTTCCTGGTGGCGCGGCTGATCTTCTCGCTGTGCCGGACGCCGGCCGCCCCTTCCCAATCGTTCTCCCTGGAAGCCGCGGCGGCGGCGGCGGCCCTGGCCTTCGCCGTACATCCCCTGCGCGTCGAATCCGTGGCTTGGGCCACCGAACGCAGGGATGTGGTGTGCGGGGCGTTCTTCCTGGGAGCGGTCCTTTCTTACCTGCGCGCGCATAGCGAGGGCCGCCGCCCGGTCGCGTCCTTGGCATTGTTCATCGGCGCGCTGCTCTCTAAAGGCCTGGCCGTCACCTTGCCCCTGGTCCTGCTCATCCTCGATGCCTATCCCCTGCGGCGGCTGCCCTGCGATCCGCGACGCTGGCTCGAGCCTCAAGCCCGATCCGTCTGGCTTGAGAAGATTCCCTATTTCCTGTTGGCCGCCGGCATAGGTCTTTTCACCTTGACCATCGTGGTGCAAAGCCGTGGGCTCGGGAACATGGTCCAGTATGGGCTGGGCAACTGTCTCAGGAAAGGTGCTTATGGCGCGATCTTCTATCTCTCCAAGACCGTCCTTCCCATCGGCCTATCCCCGAGCTATGACTCGCCTGCCGATCTGGGCGCCCTGGGAGCCATCCCCTGGCTGGCAGCAGGCGGGATCGCGTTGATCACCATTCTGGCTTGGAGACTCCGACGCGACTGCCCTGGCCTGAGCGCCTCCTGGCTGGCCTATCTGGCGATCCTCGCGCCCGTTTCAGGCATACTCGGTTCCGGAGTGGTGCTCGTGGCCGACCGCTACAGCTACCTCTCCTGCCTGAGTTGGGCCTTGCTCGCCGGCGCCTGCCTGCGGCGCGGACTCGAGAGCGGCTTGCGCAGGCCTGCGGCGGCGACGACCGCGGCTGTGCTGCTGGTCTTGGGGGGCCTTTCGTGGCGCCAGACCGGCGTC
Organism: Elusimicrobiota bacterium; assembly: GCA_026388095.1. Lineage (NCBI taxonomy): Bacteria > Pseudomonadati > Elusimicrobiota > Elusimicrobiota bacterium. The sequence continues at coordinate 31,073 of JAPLKL010000013.1, forward strand.
TGGAAGGATTCCTTGACCCTTTGGGCGCACGCGCTCAAGCTCGATCCCCAGAGCGCGATCGCCAATGAGAGCATGGGCTCCGCGCTGGCCCAAGCTGGCCGGACCGCCGAGGCGGCGGATTGTTTCGCGCGGGCTCTGAGCGCCAATCCCGCCTGTATCCCGGCCGAGGACGCGCTCATGCGGGCCGCCATGGCCAACGAAGTCCCCGCAGACGCCTCCCGCCTCCGGAGCATCATCGAAACCAATCCCGTCTGCCGGAAAGCCCGCGCGGACTGGTTCACGGCCCGGGCCGCCCTGGGCGACGAGCGCGGCGCCATCGCGTACTTCGAGGGGCTTGCCCGCTTGCAGCTGCTCGATGCGGGCGGGCGGGCCAACCTCGCGCGCGCGCGCCGCCAAGCCAGAGCGCGCGCTCGCCGGGGCTAGCCCCGGTACTTGCCCTTGAATGACTTCTGCGCTTCCCGCATGACCGCTTTCTTCTTCAAGTCATCGCGGCGATCCGGGCTCTTCTTGCCGCGCGCCAGGGCCAGGGCCACCTTGGCCCACCCTCGGCGGAAATAGACTTCGAGCGGGACCATGGTGAGGCCCTTGGTCTGGAGGCTGCGGGCGATGCGGTCTATCTGGGCTCGGCTCATGAGCAGCTTGCGGGTGCGGCGCGAGTCCAAGGGCAGGGAGGCGGTGTTGAATCTGTAGGGGGGGATGTAGAAATTGAAGAGGAACAGCTCCCGCCCTTCGTGCCGGCCGAAGCAGCCGTCCAAAGAGGCCCGTCCGTCGCGCAGGGACTTAACTTCCGGTCCGGTCAGGCAGAGCCCGGCCTCGAAGACCTCCAAGACCTCGTAGAAGTGCCGGGCCTTGCGGTTCGTGGCGACGGTCTGCTTGGCCTCGGCTTCTTTTTTATCGCTCTTGCCCATGTCGCTATTTTTGCTAGAATGCTGATCGTATCACTGGCTCCTTGAGTTTACCATAATGACGCGCAGGTGGCGGAACTGGCAGACGCGTACGGCTCAGGACCGTATGGCCGCAAGGCCTTGGGGGTTCAAGTCCCCCCCTGCGCACCATTTTAGAATGTGCCTAAGGTCACACCTTTTACCTGTTGACAAAGACGGGCGCATGCCATATACTATGTCTGAAGTTCATGGCTATATTGACACTGCCGATACCAATTATTTACCCTTATCATAATCCTAACGGCAGTAAGGGGGTATAGCATGAACAAGACGAAAAGATGGGGCGCTTCGGGCTTCACGCTCATCGAGTTGATGATCGTGGTTGCTATCATTGGTATATTGGCGGCTATCGCCATACCGAAGTTCGCCTCGCTCATCCGTAAGTCAAGTGAAGGTGCGTCCAAGGGCAACCTGGGTGCGATCCGCTCCGCGCTGAGCATCTACTACGGCGACATGGAGGGGCAGTACCCGTCGTTGCTCGAGTCGTTGACCGTCAACGGCAAGTACCTGTCGGCGATCCCGATGGCCAAGGCTCCGAACTACCATCCGGATAGTTCGTCGATCACCAACGGGGTCGTCCCTCCCGACACGAACGGGGGGTGGAACTACAACAACTCGGCTACCGACCCGAACCTGGGCACGGTGCTGGTCAACTGCACGCACACGGACACCAAGGGCTCCATCTGGACGGCTTACTGAGCCGCCTAGACTGACGGACGAATAGGGAGGCCTTCCCCCGGCTAAGGGGGGAGGCCTCCTTCTTTTTTGTATGATGGTGGCATGGCAAGGCTGCTGGCTTTTTGGCTGGGCGCGTGCCTGGGCAGCTTCATCAACGTCGTCGCCTACCGCCTGCCCCGCGAGGAGTCCTTGGTCCTGCCGGGTTCGCACTGCCCGCGCTGCGGCCGGCCCATCGCGCCCTACGACAACATCCCCATCCTGAGTTGGCTGCTCCTGCGCGGCCGCTGCCGTCGCTGCGGCAAGTCCATCTCGGCCCGATATCTGCTCGTGGAGCTCCTGATGGCATTCTTGAGCCTGGCGGTCTGGCTGCGCTGGCAGAGCCATCCGGGATGGGCTGTCCCGGTCGTCCTGGCCGTGGGAGACCTCTTGGCCCTCTCCTTGATAGATTGGGATACCGGGTTCATCCCGGACGCGCTCTCCTTCAGCTTGATCGCGGGCGGACTGCTTTGCGCGCCCATCAATCCGCTTCTGACGCGGGCCTCTTGGTACTGGTCCGTCGCCGCCAGCGCCCAGGGCGCCACGGTGGGATTCCTCATTTGCTGGGGCATCGCGGAGCTGGGCAAGCGTCTCTTCGGCAAGGAGGCCATGGGCTGGGGCGACGTCATCCTGCTGGCTGGCGTGGGGGCTTGGGCCGGCGGCACCGGCGCCTATGACTGCCTGCTGGTGGGGTCTCTTTTGGGGACGATCTACGGCGTCGGCCGGGTGCTGAAGGGGGAGCTGCGTATGGCGGACCCCGTCCCGTTCGGCCCCTTCTTGGCGGCAGGAGCGGTGTTCAATTTTTTCTGCCTGCTCCCGCTGGGATTCCCTTTCATCCCGATCCGATAGATCCCCGCGCCCGGCGCTCCGGCCTCCTGCAGATCGTAGCCGCGGAAGAAATCCCCCCAGCCGTTCGCGCGCAGGACGGCGTCGGTGACGAAGACCGGCGAGCCGAGAGCGGACAGCTCCCGCAGCCGCAGCGCCAGGGCCTCGGGCCGTCCCTCGAAATAGCGCAGGTTGAGAGGCTTGCGCCCGGCGAAGTACGGGATGTAGACCTGGTCCGAGGCCATGACCACCACCCAGGCTGGCTCGGGGGTGTCCCGCGCGATCCGGAGGGCCTCCTGATAGGCAGCGTTGCGCGCGGGATCGGTCTGGGGCAGGATGAGGAAAATGCCGTTGAACAGGCCCAAGGCCAGGGCGCTGCCGGCAAGGGCTCGCCGCCGCCATGGCGCGGCCTCGGCCCAGAGCGCGGCGAGCAGCCATAAGGCCATGAGATCCGTGATTCGATAGTATATGCTGTGGGGCTGCCAGGAAAGGAAAAGCAGAGCATAGCCGCCCAGCCACACCAAGGCCGCCTTGGCGTCGCGCGTCCAGCGCCGCAGGCCGGCCGCCGCCGCCGCCAAGGGCAGCGCGCTAAGGACCCAGCCCAGCCCGGACCAGGGCCGTGAAAGGCCCACCGGGTCGGCGAAGATGCGCAAAGTCACGCCGAGCCAGGATGCCATGCTCTGCCCGATCCTGGAGTCCGAATGCCAGGCAAAGGAGCGGTCCGGTGAGAGCACCGCGCTCCCTAGCAGCCAAACGCGCCAATCCTCGACGCTGCGGGGCTGGACGCACCAGAGCGCGGCGGCGGCGTAGGAGGTCAGGAGGGTGAGGGCGAAAGCGGCGCCACAACTCAGCCAGAGCCGGCGTGTGCGTCCTGGCCGGCGCAGGAGATAGAGCGCGCAGAACAGGAACATGGCGTTGCCGACATGGCCCAGGGCCGCCGCCGCGATATAGAATCCGGTCAGTCGGGGTTCCGGCTCCTGGGCCCAAGCCGCATCCGCAGCCAGGGCCAGGAAGACCGCCCCCAGGATGTAGACCTGGGCTTCCAGACTCCAGAACCACCAGGCATAGGACAGCGCCAGGCCCGCGGATGCCACGACCGCAACGCCGGGAGATGACTTCAACCGGCGCAGCAGGAAGCGGCAGAAAAGGCCGGCGCCCAAGCCACCCAAGAGGCTGTCCAGGACCTGCAGGCACAGCAGGGCTGGCCCCGTGAAACCCAGCAGACGCCAGACTTCGGTCCAAGCCCAGCCCAGCAGGCCATAGGCCAGGTGATTGCCGTGGGCCAGATGCCGGAAGTCGCCCAGCTCCACCGCGATGGCGCAGGCCACCCCGTCGAAGTTGTAGAACGTGGTGTGGAAGCAGAGGTAAAGGAGGGTGACGCACAGGCCCACGCACCAAGGGACCAGGGCGGGATGCTTCTTCATGGCGCTGCCAGCGCTCTGGCTTGGGGAGCGTCCGGATCATCGGGTGCCAGCTGCGCGAACCGGGCGAAGAGGGGCCGCGCCAGCGCCGGGCGGCCGCGCAGCAGCTCCAGTCGCCCCAGGTTGAAGAGGGCTTCCGTGTGCCAGGGCATGGCGGCCAGCACGTTCTCCAGCAGTTGAGCCGCCGGGGCGAATTGACCTCGCCGCTCCAGGCAGAGGGCGAGCAGGACCTTGGCGTCCGAGGCGGAGGCGTCGAGCTCCAGCGTCCTCTGCGAGAACCGTTGCGCTCGATCCAAATCGCCGCGCTCCCATGCCAATCGGCCTAGGTTGTAGTAGGACTGCGGCAGGCGCGGGTCCAGAGCCACGGCGGCGAGCAGATCCGCCTCGCCCTGTTCCAGATCGCCCTTCTCGATCCGGGACGTTCCCAAGGCGGCGCGGGATCTGGCCGAGACGGGATTGCAGCTCACCGCGGCTTGGTAATAGGCCAGCTCCGAGAGCCAGGCCCGGTTGCGCGCGATCGTGGCGCCCGCGTACCAGAGCGCGGCCATGGCTAGGACCGACTGCCCCAGCAGCGGGCTCCTCTCCTGCAATCGATGGCAGGCGCCGCCCAGCAGCGCGGCCAAGCCCACGGTGGGCAGGTAGAGCAAGCGTTCTGCGCCCAGCGTGTCGAGGGGGAAGAGGAGGTGGCAGGTCGGCAGGAGGAAGAGCGCCGGCCCGAGCACCCAGAAGCCCCAGGCCCGGCGCCGCGCCACGGCGCGCGCCGCAGTCGCGCCCAACGCGACCCAGACCGCCGGCGCCAGCCACGCGCTCCAGGCCTCGGGCCGGGCGTCCGGCACCAGGGGGCGGCTGAAGTCCGCGCAGAGGCCGGTGCCGCTCAGACTCGGCCAGAGGTAATGGGCCAAGGCGAAGCGGGAGAAGGTCAGCCAGGCCGTGGTCCGGTCTGGGAAATAGGGCACGCCGCCGTGGAGCGGATGCGAGAGGACGAGCCGCCGGAGCAGGAGGTAGGCCGCGGCGCAGACGGCCAGAGCGAGGTGGACGCGCAAGCGGCCGGCGCGCCAGGGCGTCTGCCCGTGGAAGGTCCAGTCGCCGAGCGCCAGGAAGACCGGAAATACGATGGCGTGCTCCTTGCTGAGCAGGCCCACGCAGAAAAGCGCGGTGCCGGCGGCCAGCCTCAGGCCGTGGGTCTCGCGCTCCAGCAGGAGCCAGGCTCCCAGCACGCAGACGGCCACGAGCAGCTCCGAGCGGCTGGTGATATAGGAAACGACTTCGGCATGGACCGGCATGACGGCGAAGAGCAGCGCTGCGGCCAAGGCCGCGGCCGCGGTCATGCGGCGGCGCAGGGCCGCCAGGAGCAGACAGCAGGCCGTCGCGTGCAGCAGGATGTTGACGGCGTGCATGGGCCAGGGTGTCGCGCCCGTGGTGAGGAAGTGCAGGAGGAAAGTGAGGGTCAGCAGCGGCCGGTACTCCTGGATGGGTGCCTGGGAGCCCATCACCATCTCGACATAGCCGCTGCTCAGGATATGGGTCACGCCGCCGAGGCCTTGGGACAGGAGGTGATTGCCTGCGATGAGCCAGCGGTCGTCCCGGATGAAGCCCTGGGTCCACAGGGTCATGAGGTAGACTCCCGCGGCAGCGGCTGCCACCAGGACCAGATGGCTCCTCCTAACGGAGCTCATAGACGCGGGCGCGCTCCTCGGGATTCTCGTAGGCGAGCCGGAAGCGACGGCCGTCCTTCAAATAGGTCCGGACCTGCTCCAGCTTGCGTTCCATGGTGGAGCCTCGGCGGGCCGAAAGGCCGACATCGATGCCGTCTTGCCATAGGACCCAGCGGACGCGGAAGCGCCGCAGGACCCCGGCGAATCCTTCCGGCTCTTGCGCGTCAGGCAGAGGCAGGCTGGGGCGCGAGCAGAAGAATCCGTCGCGCACGTTGAGGGCGCTGGCCAGTCCGTCGGCGGCGCCGGCGTGCCCGCGCAGCCAGGCGTAGGTCTGGAGCAGCTCCGGCTGCCTCCAGGCCTCGACTCCGGCGAGCCAGCGCGCGGAGTGGCAGGTCAATTGCAGCGCCAGCAGGAAGCCGAGCAGCCAGCGGGCGCGGCGGCCGGCGCCCGCGGCGACCAGCCAGAGCAGCCAGGGCAGCAGGGGGATGAGGTAGCGGTCGTATTGCCAGGGCCAGAAGGCGTGCATGAGAGCGGCGCCGCAGAGCATCAGGATGGCCGGTCGGGCCTGCTCATCGCTGCGCAGGCGCCAGGCGCCGCGCAGGGCCAGGGCGGCCAGCGCCGCGCCGGCCAGCCCCGCCGCCCGGCTCCAGCGCAAGGGCAGGAAGCTGCCGCCGCATGAGGCGAGATAATAGCGGCCGTTGTCGAAGGCCACGGCCAGGACCCGGAGCCAGTGGTGGCCTTGGTAGGAGTCCTTCAGCTCCAGCATGTGGAACTCCCCGGCGCCCCGGGACGCGCTGTGGGACCAAGCGTACCACAGCAGGCCGGCCAGAGCCGCGGGCAGCGCCGACCAGCAGGCGGCCCGCCAGTCCTTTCGGCGCCAAGGGCCGCAGAGGGCGGCGAGCAGCAAAGAGCAGCCGGCCAGACGCAGCTGGGTCAGGGCCAGCAGCAGGGCTCCCGCGGCCGGCCAGCGCCGGGACTCGAGCGCGGCCAGGAAGAGCACCGCCAAAGCGGCGTAGGAGCCTTCGCTCATCACCGCGCCCGATTGGCACAGGACGAGCGGGCTGGTAGCGAAGAGCAGCGCGATGAGCACGGACTCGAGCTCGCCCAGGCGCCTGCGGCACCACCACCAAAGCAGCCACGGCAGGCAGGCCAGGATCAAGGCGCAGAAGATCTGGTAGGCCCCGGTCCAGCCCCCGCAGAGCCAGGTCACGGGAAGCAGCAGGATCGGCAGGCCGGGGACGACCGCGACCATGGGCGGCTGGACGATGCAGGTGGATAGACGGTAGCTCCCTTGGGCCAAGGATTGCGAGCCGATGATGTAAAGGAGGTCGTCCTGCTGGCGGCCGAGGTACTGGGCGGGAGCCGCGTAAAGGATGGCGGCGCTGGCTGCGGTCAGCGCCGCCAGGACCCAGACTAGGCGGCGGGGCATGGGCTTTTCTAGGGGGGAAATCGTGCGGAAAGGGGGGGATTCGAACCCCCGAGGGCTTTTAGACCCTACACGATTTCCAGTCGTGCGGTTTCAACCGCTCACCCACCTTTCCAGCAGGGGGCATTATAGCGAATTTTCAGGCTTTGGAGTCTTTCTTGATGAGGAAGCGGGGGTCGTTGTACATCTTGAACTGGCGGTAGATCTTGAGCTTGGTCTTGCCGCTGACCACGTCGGCATACAGGGCGCTGAGCTCCTCGCGGAGGTCGTCGCGCTGCCGGCGCAGGACCTCCAAGCGCCTTTGGCAGAGCTCCTTATGCTCGGGGCCCACGTCCTTGCGTTCGAGCTGCTCGAGCGTGTGATAGATCTTGAGCTCCGATATGGTGATCTTGTCCACCAGCCAGCCGACGGTCTCAGCCATGGCCGGGCCTCAGGCGCCCTTGCGGGCCGCGGCTTCCATGGCCCGCAGGGCGGTCTCGTCGATCTTCTCGATGAGGTCGTTGCGCTGCTGATTGAGCTTGTCGATGCTGCGCTTGGCCTTGACCACCGCGCTGTCGTCCTGCAGGCGCGCGATGTCCTCCTGGTGCCACAGCTCGATGTTGGTGCGGGCCAGTTCGCTGACGAGGTGGCCCAGGTCGAATGTCGGTTTCTGCGTCATATCAAGCTCCTTGCGCTGCTGGTGCCGAGGCCGGGGCCGGGCGGGAGAGCAGACGCTCGATCTCCCGCAGGACTGAGTCCGGGGTGATGTTCTCCATGCACTCGTGGTGAGAGGGACAGGCGTTGAGCTCGCAGCCGAGGCAGCCCAAGGACTCGTCTCTGAGCACCACGTGGGACGGGTCGCTCAAGGGGTTGAACGAGCCGGGGTTGTTGGGGCCCACGATGTTGACGGTGGGCACGCCGAGGGCCACGGCGAGGTTCTTGGGGCCGTTCTCGACGGTCAAAACCAAGGCGGACGACCGGATGAGCGCGGCCAAGCGCAGCAAGGGCGTGTCGGGTGGGATGACCTTTCGGCCGGGCCCGGCATCGCCGGCCCGGCGCGCGATGTCTTCGATGTACTCCTTCTCCCCGGGTCCCCAGAGGAATAGCACGTCGCGGCCCCGGCTTAACAGGCCTTGGGCGACCTCCGCGAAGCGCGCGGGCAGCCAGCGCCGGGTCTCGCGCCGCGAAGCCGGGGCCAGCGCGACCAAGGCCCGCGCCGAGCCCACGCTCTGCTCCTTCAGGAAATCCTCCGCCCATTTCGTGTCGGCCGCGGGCAGGCGGATGTCCCAGCCCCAGGAGCCGACCTGGAGGCCGAGGGAGCGCAGGATGTCGAGCTTCTGTTCCACGAGGTAGGCGTTGGGCGTGGCGCGGGCCAGGTGGTTGTAGACCAGGCTGCGCCTCCAGGGCCCCGTGAAGGCGGCCTTGCTCCGGGCGCCGGAGCAGAAGGCGATCGGCCAGGTGCGGCCGTTGGCCAGGAAGTCCAGGACCAGGTCGTAGCGCCGCGCGCGGACCTCGCGCAGCCAATGGACGGGGCGCCTCTTGTCGTAGACCAACGTCTCGTTCAAGGCGGGGTCGAGGCGGACGAGCTGGTCCGAGGGCTGCTCCACCAGGAAGTCGATCTGGGCTCTGGGGAAGTTCTCGCGCAGGACCTTGATGAGGGGGAGGGTGAAGATGACGTCTCCGATGCGGCGCAGCTGGATGATGAGGATGCGCCGCGGATGGGTCATTTCTGGGCGACGGCAGCGGCCGTGCCGTTGTTCAGGCTCTTGAGGTCGGCGTCGACCATCATCTCCACGAGCTGGCGGAAGCGCACGGTCTCCTCCCAGCCGAGCACGCGCTTGGCCTTGGCGGCGTCTCCGGTCAAAGTCTGCACCTCGGCGGGGCGGTAGAAGTTCTCGTCGACCTTGACGTAGTCCTTCCACTTGAGGCCGACGTGGGCGAAGGCGGCGTCGACGAACTCGCGCACGTCGTGGGTCTCGCCCGTGGCCACCACGTAGTCGTCCGGGGCGTCCTGCTGGAGCATGAGCCACATGGCTCTGACGTAGTCCTTGGCGTAGCCCCAGTCGCGCTTGGCGTCGAGGTTGCCCAGGCGCAGCTCCTTCTCCAGGCCGAGCTTGATGCGGGCCGCGGCGTTGGTGATCTTGCGGGTGACGAACTCGTAGCCGCGGCGGGGGGATTCGTGGTTGAAGAGGATTCCGCTGGAGGCGTGGAGTCCGTAGGCTTCGCGGTAGTTGCGGGTGAGGTCGAAGCCGGCGACCTTGGAGATGCCGTAGGGCGAGCGGGGATGGAAGGGGGTCTTCTCGGTCTGGGGGGTCTCGGCCACTTTGCCGAACATCTCGCTGGAGGCGGCGAAGTAGAAGCGGCACTGGGGGACCACGTGCTTGAGGGCGGAGAGCACGAAGTGGGTCCCGTTGATGTTGGTGTTGATGGTGGAGAACTCGTCCTCGAAGGAGTAGCTCACGAAGCTCTGGGCCGCGAGGTGGTAGCATTCGTCGGGCTTGATCTTCTGGAGCACGTCGAAGACGCTGGCGTAGCTCTCCAAGGAGGCCGAATGCAGATGGAGGTCTTTGACGAGATGGCTGACGCGCATGAGCCGGTGCTGGGGGTCTTCGAGGGCCACGCGGCGGACCATGCCGTGGACTTCGTAGCCTTTCTCAAGCAGGAGCTCGGCGAGATAGGAGCCGTCCTGGCCGGTGATGCCGGTGATGAGGGCCCGTTTCATGGGTGGTCTCCTTGGTCTCAGCGCTCGTAGATGCCGATGAGCTGGGCCTCGCCGAGGATGTGTCCCTTCATGGCCCTGAGGATGTCGTTCTTGTCGGCCTTGGCGGGAAGGCCGAGCTTCTGATCGAGGGCGTAGAGCTTGAAGACGTAGCGGTGGGGCTTGCCGGGGGGCGGCATGGGGCCGTAGTAGCCGGCGCGTTCGTAGCCCATCTTCTCGGTGCCCCAGCATTTGCCGTGCTTGGAGCCGTCGGGGAGGCTTTCCTTCTTGGTCACGCCTTCGGGCAGGCCTTTGAGACCGGCCGGGATGTCGAAAAGGACCCAATGGAGCCAGAGTCCGACGGGGGCGTCGGGGTCGTCCATGACGAGGGCGAAGCTCTCGGTCCCCGCCGGGACATCGGCCCAGGCCAGGGCGGGGGAGGCGTCCTCGCCTTCCCCGGTGTGCTTCTGGGGGATGCGTTCGTTGTTCTTGAAAGCGGGGCTGGTGAGCTCGAAAGCCATCTTCTTGGTCCTCTCTTTGACGGGTTTGTCTGTTTGCCGGGGGGCGCCATTGGCGAGCGTCGGCACGAGGGCGAGGGCCAGGGGCGCGGCCAGCAAGGTCCGTCTCATGCTGAAGAGTGATTGTAGCAAACAATGGGCGGGTGGGAACTTTTGGCGGGGCATCTCGTATGTTTTGTAGGGAGATATGTGCGATGGACACCTTGACACCTTGTCATCTATAGATTACACTGTCATCGTGAGCGTGGGCGGCGATGACGCACTGCTGTTGTTGGGAGGCGACAAGGATGGCCAAGACAGGGATATCGCACAAGCGCGCGGAATTCTGGAGAGGGACGGAGGTTCGGCTCAGACCAGGAGCGCGGGTCCGCGTCCATGATCCGACCATCACACTCCGGGACCCGGACTTCATCCGGGCGGCGATCTTGGAGGCTTTGGATGAGGGGGATTACGAGGGGGTCATCGAGATTTACCGCGCGCATCTGCGGGTTTTGAACCGGACGCGGACGGCTGAGGCACTGAAGGTGTCGCGGCAGTATGTACATAAGATGCTCAAGCATTCGTCGAATATCCCGTCCTTGCGGACGTTCACGGCGTTCATGGGGCTGTTGCGGCAGGAGGCTGCGGCGAGGTGAGGGCGGCGGGATAGGCCGACTTGTATGCCGCATATCATGAGACCGGAAATTTTATTGATAAGGGCAGGTGGATGAAGTAGAATCCGCGTTACAGTATGCCTGTCGACCAAGCTATGCAGTTTCCGTGCAATCTGAGTTAGGCACACTTAGATATTGACAATAGCCAGCATGGGCTGTACACTGTACATATGAGCGAATTGCGGTTCGAATGGGACGAAACCAAGAACAGGGAGAACATTAAGAAGCATGGAGTTTCGTTTGAGGAAGCCCACACCGTTTTCCTCGATGAAAATGCCCTGAGGTTTTTCGACCCGGATCACTCTCAGGACGAGGACCGCTTCATTATGCTTGGCATGAGCGCCAAGCTCCGCATCCTCGTCGTGTGCCATTGCTTTAGGCTAGACGACACCGCCATTCGAATCATCTCGGCCAGAAAAGCACTCAAACGTGAGTCGAAGAGTTACGGGAGCTAATTCTATGAGAAAATCATACGACTTCTCCAAAATGAAGAGCCAAAAGAATCCCTACATTGGCATGCTCAAACAGCCGATTACCATCCGGCTGGACCGTGGAACAGTGACCTATTTCAAGGGTCTGGCAGGTGAAATCGGCATGCCTTATCAGAGCCTGATCAATCTCTACCTTCGGGATTGTGCGATACATCACAAGAAAATCGCCCTCAGGTGGATGGGTGCCTAGACATTCGCACGAGCCGCCCGCTCAAGCGGTCGGCCCATGCGCCCGGCGGCGGCTCAGCGTTTCGTTGGGCGCAACCAGAAACCAAAAATAGCCCTTGACAAAGCGTACGACATCCGGTACGCTTAATAGAGAGGCCCATATGACCACCATGACTGCAAGCACGGCCAGGGCAAGGCTTTATAAGCTCTTGGACCAAACCGCCGCATCGCATGACCCAGTCCAAATTACAGGTAAGCGCTCTAGCGCCGTGCTTGTCTCGGAGGAAGACTGGCGCTCCATTCAAGAAACGCTATATTTGCTCTCAATCCCGGGAATGCGAGAATCCATTCGGGAAGGCCTAAAGACCCCTGTTGGCAAGTGCGCCAAGAGAATCGCCTGGTGACCTGGCAACTCATCTTCACAAAGCAAGCGCTGAAGGATGCCAAGAAACTAAGCGCCTCAGGCCTCAGGACAAAAGCAGAAACACTTCTAGGAATCATCCAAAAGAACCCCTTCCAGAGCCCGCCACCATTTGAAAAATTGGTTGGGGATTTGGCGGGCGCCTACTCGCGGCGAATCAACATCCAGCACCGACTTGTCTATCAAGTCCTTTCCGACGCCAGGACAGTCAAAGTAATCCGTTTCTGGACCCACTACGAATAGAGAGGTGCGTCTAACATCGGGTTCTATCGGCGCGCTTTCAGGCCGATGGAACTGGGCCATGGGTCCACCGCCGCCGCGCGCTGCCGCGCGCGCGGTAGACCCATGCGTTGACAATATGGGAATAGGGGCAAGAGCAATGCGCCACAAGCGTTGTCATCGACTCCCACTCATCACACAAATTCGCAATCGCAGGCCGAGTGCTCCTGGCCTGCGGACAGAGCTCTTGGGAATCTGATGAAATCCTCCTCCATGGGAGTTCGAAAATGAAAGTCACGATGCTGCTCGCTGATTTCGCCCAAGCCGTGAACGGGAAGCTCTATATCATGGGCGGTGGCTGGTCTCTCACCGGGCCGGTGCCAAATCCATCCGCCATCGCCATCAAGATCGAAGTCCCATGGAATGAGACGAATCGAAAGCACGCCTTGAAGCTGGAATTGGTCGATTCCGATTATCATCCGGTGATGGTTGCGACGCCCGCTGGGAATGCCCCCCTGGCCATCACCGCCGACTTCGAGGTCGGCCGCCCCGCAGGGATGATTCAAGGCACTCCGATCGACGTGCCCATCGCCTTCAATCTGGCACCTATCCCCCTGGAGCCAGGGAAGCGGTTCGTCTGGAAATTGTCGATAGACGGCAAAGCCGAAGACGGATGGCAGGTGGCATTCTCGACCAGGCAGGCCGGCCAAACCCCTCCGAGCCCATAGGCGATGCCTTCGCTTATGCAGCAAGCATCTGAGGTGACCAGCACATGAAAATGGTGGCAATCGGACTTTTGAGCACGCTCTTGGGAGGATTCGCCCTGCGCTGCGACGCCGGCGGCGCCGCCGCTGTCCCGCCGGACTACCTTGCCGCGGTCCACCGCCAGCAGGAGAACAGGTTCGGCGAGAACGACATCAAGAGCTTCGTCCATCATGTGTTCGCTCTATATGACAAGCATGTCGAAGTCGGCAAGCTCCTCCCGCTGCTTGCGGACGAAGGACTGGAGATGAGATTCCCGGATGCCACGCTCCGCTCGCACCAGGATTTCAAGCGCTGGTACGCGGCGATCGGGGAGAATATCAGATCCAACACGCATCAAGTCGAGCGAATAGACGTCAATTCCCTAGGCCAGGGCAAATATCAAGCCGACCTGATCGTCTTCTGGCAAGCTGTGACCAAGGAGAATCAATTCATCTCCATGCGCGCGCACCAGGTGTGGACCTTGGACGACCGGAAGAAGGGCACGTGGCCGCGGATACTCTCCTACGTCGTGCAGGAAGCGCCCCAGGCCGCGCGCTCAGAGGCCTGCAGAGCGACCGATGAGCGGGAGATCGCGGCCCTGTTCGACCGCTGGGATCGCTCGCTGCAGACCGGCGACCCGCACCAAGTCGCCGCCAACTACGCGCAGGGCTCCATCCTCCTGCCCACCTTGTCGAACCAGCCGCGATTGACGCAGGCCGAGAAGGAGGACTACTTCCAGCACTTCCTGCAGAACAAGCCCAAGGGCAAGATCGACCTGAGGACCATAGAGATCGGCTGCAACACCGCGGTGGATTCCGGGCTCTATACGTTCACCTACGGCACCACGGGCGCTCAGGTCAAAGCCCGCTACACGTACACCTACAAGTGGGACGGGAAACAGTGGCTGATCACCAGCCACCATTCTTCAGCGCTGCCGGAGAAGAACGATGGACAACGATAAGCCGACCTTCGACCTCCAAGACGCCATCATCCTTTACGCCGCCATCAGCGCGGGCGAGAAAGGCATCACCAGCCAAGGCCTCGTGCTCTTGAGCGACTACGTGGGAGGCGCCCGCGCCACCGACCAGGAGATCGACAGGAGCCTGGACCGCCTCCAGGAGACCGGCCAGCTCAGACGCCGCGGCCAGGCCTACTTCGCCTCACGCACCGCGGCCGAGGACTGCGGGCCCAAGATCGCCCAGCAGCCGGACCATCGCGCCGCGATCGCCGAGGTCCTCAAGTACCTCTTGGCCCAAGGGCCGCTTACGGCCGACGCTTGGCGTCGAACTCGGCCAGCTCGCGTTCATGGCGCTCGTCTTCCTTGGCGAGGGCCGAAGCCGGGACTTCCTTGAGCCGGAGCGCCTCCAGCAGCGCGGCGCCGTCGTTCGGCCGCGCATAGCGATACTCGTGGGCGGCCAGCCACCCCGAGGGCACCGCCTGGCGGTCCACGAAGAGCAGCGCCTTGGGGTCCCAGTACACCAAAGCCCAGCGCTCCCGCGGGAAATAGAAGACATACCAAGGCCGCGGAAAATCCTTGAGCGAGCCGTCAGGGGAGAGCTTGCGCGCCGGCGTCATCCGGGGCAGGTTCAGCATCACCGCCCCGTCCGCGCGCCCCGCGGCCAGGAAGCGCTGCCAATCCTCCGGCCCCCGGATGGCCCGGTCCGCCGCGGCCAGCTCCCCCTGGAAGATGTAGCGCCCGTCCCAGAAGACCCGGTACCAAGGGCGCAGACGCCAGCCCAGATAGCCGCCCCATTCCCACTGGTTGTAGAGCCGCAGAGGCTCCAGCACCCCGCGCTGCCCGGCCATGAACTCGGCCGCGGCGCGGGGCACGAACTTGTAGTTGAAGCGCGCGGTCCAGGCCACCCGCGGCGCCAGCCAGCCCAGGAAAAGGAGGCACGCCGCGGCCCAGACCGCCGCGGTCCGCCTCACCCAGACCGAATCCTCCAGGCCCAGGTCTTTGGCCAGGAGCGGCAGCCAAGCCGCCGCGCACGCCGTGAAATACGGACAGAGACGCTCGTGGCGCAAAGTGGCCAGACCCAAGACCACGGTGGCCGCCAGCAGCGGCCAGGAAGTCCGGCGTCTCGCCGAGACCAGACCGGCCACCGCCGCCGCGGTCAGGCCGAGCAGGCCCCATACGGGCCAGTACATCGGATTGGAGAAGCCCAGAGCCTTCCATTCCAGGATGACGCGGGACAAGTCGCGGCTCTGGCTGGAATGCAGCAGCACCACGCGCCAGGGGCCGGTCCCGTAGGGATTGAGCAAAGTGGCCGGCACCGAGGAGCCTCCAGCGACCGCGTAGCAGAAGAGTAGGAACCAGCCCAGGGGGAAGCCCCCGTGCAGGTCGGGCCATAAGGCGAAGAGCGCGGCGACAACCGCGAGGACCCCGGGGGAAGGCTTGCGCAGCCAGCCGCCCTCCCCGGCGTAGACCAAAGCGCCGACGAACAGCAGGGAGAACAGGTCGGGCCGGATGTCCGAGTCGGTGAGCATTCCCGCCGACCACAGGGCCAGGGCCGCGGCCCTCAGCGCCGGGCCGCAGCCGCGCCGGGCCAAAGTGCGCTCCAGCAGGGCGCCGGACCCGGCCAGCAGCAGGGCCTTGCACAGCCACAGCGCGGTCATGCCCCCGAGCGCGTGCGCGGCCGCGAAGAGCAGCTGGCTGAGCCACTCGAAGTCCACCCACGGCCTTCCCGCCGCGGTGAAGGAGAGGAAGTCCGCCCGCGGCAGGGCGCGGTGCTCCAGGATCCAGCGGCCGGCGCTCAGGTGCCAGAACAGGTCCGGGTTGACGATCGGCCAGAGCAGAGGCGCGGCGGCCAGCAGAGCCGCCGCCGCCCAGGACGCCGCGAGGCCGAGCCGGGGGGGACGCAAGTCAGAAGTGCAGGGCCATGCCTTCCTGGGCCCCGAAGCAGTCGAGCCGATAGCCCCGGCTGCGGATGAGCTCTTGGCAGCCGGCCACGAAACCGTCCATCATCTCGTCGGTGTGCTCCGGGTCGTGGTGGAACAGGGCCAACTGCTTGACCTCGGCCTTGGCGGCCAGTCCGATGACGTCGGCGAAGGTGGAGTGCCCCCAGCTCCGCTTGGTCTTGTACTCCTCGTCCGTGTACTGGGCCTCGCAGATGAGCAGGGACGCGCCACGCACGAAGCCCGCCACCGCGTCGTCCTCCTTGGCGCTGAACTCGCCCTTGGCGTTGAGCCGGCCGTAGGGCTCGTGGTCGCTCAAGTAGCAGACCGTCGCGGCCGGCGTCTCGACGCGGAAGCCCACGGCGATGCCCGGGTGGTTGAGGTAGTGGTAGTAGACCTTGGCCTCGCCCAACTGCACCGGCCCGTCGAGCTCCACGATGGACGGGTTGGAGCCCATGGCCTTCATGTCCACCGGGAAGTACTGGTGGCTCATCTGGCCGCGCAGCACGTCCGCGAAGCCTTGCGTGGTCCCGTGGACTCCGTGGATGGTGAAACGGTTCTGCGGCAGGTAGATGGGCGTGAAGAAGGGCAGGCCCTGGATGTGGTCCCAGTGGGTGTGGCTGATGAAGAGGTCGGCCGAGATGGGCTTGGCCTGGAACTCCTTGAGCAGCGCCCGGCCCAGCTCCCGGATGCCGGAGCCGGCGTCTATGATGAGGAGCCGGCCGCCCACGCGCAGCTCCACGCAAGGGGTGTTGCCCCCATAGCGCTCGGTGCGCGGGCCCGGGGTGGGGATGGAGCCGCGCGTGCCCCAGAAACGCAAAGAGACGGGGGACTTGGCTTCGCCCACGAGGTCCTGGATCTTCCCCAGCAGGGCCCCGACATCGTAGGGCTTGGTGATGTAATCATCGGCGCCGGCCTGGCGCGCGGTGGTCTGGTCGGCCGCGTAGGATTTCGAGGAGCAGATGAGCACCTTGAGGTCCCGCAGCCCCTCGTCCTGGCGGATGCGCTGGATGACCTCGTAGCCGTGCATCCGGGGCATGAGCAGGTCCAGGATGACGAGGTCCGGCCTCTCGGCCTTGGCCGCCGCCAGCCCGGCCACGCCGTCCTCGGCCGTGCGCACATCGAAGTCGGGGCGCAGGAGGTCTTCCAGGAGCTGGCGCACCTCGGGATCGTCATCGACGACCAGGATCTTCTTCATCAGGTCCGGCGCCGGCCGGGAAGGTAGTTGTACCATGGCTGGGGGGGTTCGTCAATACCCCCTTCGGGGCCATGTCGGCAGGCTAACTTGATATAATACCCGCTCATGACCCGCCGCTTCGTCATCGCCGGGGGCTTCCTGGCCTCGCTGGGCCTGCTGGCCTACCTTATCGGGGGCCATATCACCGCCCTGCTGCGCATCGGCACGCAACTGGAATGGTCGTACGTGGCCGCGGCGGTGCTCTGCGCGCTGGCCAGCTATCTCATGGTGGGGCTGGCCCTGCGCGAGGTCCTGGCCTTGCTCGGGCACTCCCTGTCTTTCCCCGTGCTGCTGGGCATCGCCTTGGTCTCCACCTCGGTCAACTACCTCGTCTCCAGCGCCGGGGTCAGCGGCTTCGCGCTCAAGGCGCACTTGCTGCGCAAAAGGCAGGTCCCCTACGCCACCACCGTGATGGCGGCCGTGGTCAGCTCGGCCATCCTCTACTTCGTCCTGGCGGTCATCCTGGGCCAGGGGCTGGTCTACTTGGTCATGCACCTGCGGGGCGCGCGCATCGCCATCATGGAAGGGGCCGTGGGCCTGGGACTATTGCTGGCGACCTCGGTGGTCCTCATGATCTTCGCCTTCAACCACAAGCTGCGCGGCCGCCTGACGCGCGCGGCCTTCCACCGCTTCAACCGGGTGGTCTTCTCCTTCTCCAAGCGGGAGATCCCCCGCGAGGAGTTCGAGGAGTTCGAGCATCAGCTGGCCGCGGGACTGGGCACCATCCACCACCACAAAGGCCGGCTCACCAAGACCATCGCCTACACCGGGCTCGACTGGGTCATGGCCATGCTCACGCTGAATTTCTGCCTGCGCGCGGTGGGAGTGACGCATCTGCCCATCGGCCACCTCATCGCGGGCTTCACCGCCGGCCAGGCCACGACCCTCATCCCGGCCCTGCCCGGCGGCCTGGGCGCCATGGAAGGCTCCATGGCCGCGACCTTCAGCGGCCTCGGACTGGTGGATTGGGACGACGCGCTCATGGCCGTCCTGCTCTACCGCGTCGCCTACTACCTCATCCCCGGCATCCTGAGCATCTTCGTGCTCTGGGGCTTGAAGATGTCCGAGCCGGACCTCATGGCCCAGACGGCGCTGGAGGCCATCCCGGAGGAGCTCAAGCGCAAGGCGCGGGAGCTCGAGCACAGCCACCCCTGGCCGCACGCGCATCAGGCGGGGGGGAAATGAGCGCATGAAGCGCTGGGCATTCCTGCTGCTGCTGGGAGCGGCCGCCGCGCCGGCCGCGGCGGTGGACGTTTCCACCTTCACGGCCCAAGGCTACGTCCAGTCCGTCCTCGCCGCCGCCCCCGAGGTGCAGCAGGCGGCCGCGCAATTCGCCGCGGCGCGCGCGGCCTGGAAGTCCCAGACCGCGTCGGCCTGGCTGCCCACGGTCGGCTTCACCGGCTTGGCCTACCCGTACGGACACGATATCAACGAGTCCTATCGCTTCCAGCACTGGAACCTGGCCCGCGCCGACACGAGCCTGGCCACGACCGTCAACCTCAACCTGTTCAACAGCTTCTCCGACTACTTCAAGGTGCGCCAGGCCGCCCTGTCCCGGGACTCCGCGGAGCAGGGCCTGGCCCTCTCGCAGCAGGCCCGGGCCTTCGCGGCGGCGCAGGCCTTCTACGACCTGGGGCTCAAGGAGCGCCTGGTGGCCGTGTCCTCGGAGAACCTGAAGATCCAGAAGGACAACTACGACCTGACCCGCGACCATTACCAGAACGGGATGAGGAGCCTCGCGGACCTGCTCAAGAGCGAGACGGACTGGCATTCCAGCGAGCTCAACATCACCCAGGCCGAGGCCAACCGCAAGCAGTCCCTGCTCCAGTTCAACCTGCTCGTGGGCCGGCCGGCCGACGCGCCGGCGGCCCTGGCCGACGAGCTCGACGCCGGCACCACGTCCTTGCCTGGGCTGGCCGCCGACCTCGACGCCGCTCTGAGCCGCCGGCCCGCGATGGTCTCGGCGCGCCTGGCCCTGGAGGCCAGCGAGGTGGCGGCGAGCCAGGCCGTGCGCGACGGGGCGCCGCAGCTGAGCCTCGACGCCTCCTACAACCGCACCGACAACGGCCGCAACATCGGAAACGTCAGCCCCGACCCCAACTACCAGCTGGCCTTGTCGCTGTCCTTGCCCTCCGGCTTCAACGGCGCCTCCCAGTGGCTCAGCGTCTCAGCGGCGCGGGCCCGGGCCGCGGCCTCCCGGCAGAGCCTCGCGGTGGCGACCCGGCAGGTGCGCAGCGACGTCCATTCCGCCTACATCGCGCTGGAGTCGGCGCTGGCCACCTACCGCATCGCGTCCATCACGGAGGACATCGCGCGGCGCAGCTTCGAGCTGGTCAACGAGCAGTACAAGCAGAACTCGGCCGACGCCATCCGTCTGTCCCAGGCCCAGCTCGACTTCCTGACCGCGCGCACCTCGCGGGCCCAGGCCCTCTTCGGAGCCCTGTTGATCCGCTACCAGTACCGCTTGGCTATAGGAGAACCCTTATGGAAGTGAGACGCTTCTTCACCTGGCGCCGCGCCGTGGTCGCGGCCCTGATCCTGGCGGCCGGAGGCGGCGGCGTTTGGGCCTATCGGCGGCACAAGAGAGCCCAGGCCAAGCCCGAAGCCGCGGCCGACACGGCCAAGGTCTCCCGCGGGGACCTGGAGCTGCATTTCTCGGACTCCGGGGAGCTCGCCCCCAAGAATTACGTGGACGTGGCCTCCAAGGTGAGCGGCCGGGTCACCGAGCTGCTGGTGGTCGAGGGCCGCCGCGTGGCCAAGGGCGACAAGATCGCGGTCATCCAGCCCGGACGCACCGAGGCGGAGCGCTATCTGCCTTTCACGGTGACGTCGCCTATCGGCGGGATCGTGATGCGCTACCAGAAGCAGGGCAGCTACCAGGAGGAGAGCCGCATCGTGCGCCTGGGCGACTACGTGACGGGCCTCATCGACTCCGTCACCCCGACCTACCTCATGACCATCGCGGACCTCTCCACCTTGGTGGTGAAGATGAAGATCAGCGAGATGGACATCCTCAAGCTCAAGCAGGGCATGGACGTGAAGGTCACCATCGACGCCCTGCCCGGCATGAGCATCCCCTCGCGGGTCTCCTTGGTGTCGCCCCAGGCGGACAAGGACAACAACAACCTCAAGACCTTCAAGGTCGAGGTGACCTTGGGCAAGACCGACTCGCGCCTCAAGCCTGGCATGACCGCGCGCGTTGACGGCCTGCTGGACTCCCACAAGAACGTGCTCAAGATCCCGCTGGCCGCGGTGTTCGAGGAGGCGGGCGCGGAATACGCCTACATCAAGGCCAAGGAGAAGAAAGCCAAGCCCGGCCACGTCAAGCTCAAATTGGGGCTGCGCAACGAGACGGACGTGGAGGTGGTCGAGGGGGTCAAGGAGGGCGACGAGCTCCTGACCGAGAAGCCTCCGGCCGAGGAGAAGAAGGGTTGATCGAGTGCCGGGAGGTCGTGCGCGTCTACGGCAGCGAGAAGAAGGGCTACCAGGCCCTGCGCGGGGTGAGCTTCGCCATCGCCAAGGGCGAGTTCGCGGCCATCATGGGCCCCTCCGGCTGCGGCAAATCCACTCTGCTCAACATCCTCGGCCTGCTGGACCGGCCGACCTCCGGGCATTTCCTGCTCCAGGGCGCCGACGCCGCGCGGCTCGACGATGCCGAGCGCACCATGCTGCGCCGCCGGACCATGGGCTTCGTGTTCCAGGCTTTCAACCTCCTGCCGCGCCTCTCCGCCCTGGAGAACGTCTGCCTGCCCATGACCTACGCCGGATTCCACCGCCCTGAGCGCGAGGCGCGCGCCAAGGAACTGCTGGAGCTTGTCGGGCTGGGCGCCAAGGCCCTGCGTCCGCCGCTGGAACTCTCCGGAGGCGAGCGCCAGAGGGTGGGCATAGCCCGGGCTCTGGCCAACCGCCCGCTCGTGCTCCTGGCCGACGAGCCCACCGGCAACCTCGACTCCAAGTCCAGCGCGGACATCCTGGCCATGCTCCAGGACCTGCACCGGGAGGGCATGACCATCGTGCTGGTGACCCATGACCCCAACATCGCCAAAGGCGCCCAGCGCACCCTGAGGCTCAAGGACGGCGAGCTCGAGCCATGAAGCTCGCCGAAGCGTTCCGCACCGGCGCGCGCGAGATCCGGCTGCACAAGGCGCGCTCGGCCTTGAGCTTCTCCGCGGTGGCCATCGGCGTGGCTTCCTTGCTCTACACCTTCGCCCAGACCCACGGCATGAGCGAGCAGGAGGCCAAGTCCATCGCGCTCATCGGCCCGGGGCGCATGAGCATCGAGGCCAAGAACGACTATGTGTCCAAGGGGCTGTCCCCGGGCCTGACCTCGGACGACGCCGAGGACATCCGCCGGGACATGCCCGAGCTCTTCATGGTCTACCCCAAGGCCGGGCGCTGGGGCCAGAGGATGCGGGCGGGCGGCCTGAAGTTCGACAACGTCTACGTCTTCGGCACCACGCCGGAGATGTCCCAGCGCGACTGGGTCTACACCCGCCGGGGCCGCTGGCTGACCGACGAGGACCTGCGCCAGTCGGCCCGGGTCTGCGTGCTGGTCGAGCCCGGGGGCTGGGTCGAGAAGCCGCCCTGGGCCAGCTTCTGGGGGGAGAACCCCTTCGAGCTCTACGTGATGCGCCACGACCTGCTGGGCCAGGACGTCCTGCTCGGGGACCATTCCTTCCGGGTGGTGGGGGTCATCCGCGAGCCGGCCCGGGACAAGGACCCGCGCTGGAACCGGCCCTTCTGGGGCGACGGCGTGGTCATCGTGCCCCTGACCACGGTGCAGGCGGTCATGCCCGGCAACGGGGACAACCCCCGCTCCGTTGACACCATCGAGGTGGACACGGGCGACGAGAAGTCCCTGCCTGCGGCCAAGCGCCGCATCGAGGCCATCCTCAAGCGCCGCCACAAGGGCGAAGCGGACTACGAGATCAAGGACATGCGCGAGGAGATCGAAGGCGAGCTCAAGGAGACGGCCAAGTACACTTTGGCCGCCACGGTCATGGGCGCGGTGGCCATGCTCGCGGGCGGCATCGGCATCCTCAACGTGACCTTGGCCGCGCTCTTCGCTCGCGTCAAGGAGATCGGCATCCGCCGCGCCGTGGGCGCGACGCGCATGGACATCCTCTCCCAGTTCGTGGCCGAGGCCGTGCTGCTGGGCCTCTGCGGCGGGGTGGCCGGCATCGCCCTGGGCCTGGGCGGCATCGACTACCTCAAGAGCCACACGGACCGCGACCTGGCCTCCTTGACCTGGTACCATTTCGTGGCCACGCTGGCCATCGCCGGGGGCACCGGGCTGCTCTTCTCCCTCTACCCGGCCTGGAAGGCCGCGACCTTGGACCCGGTCGACGCCCTGCGCAGCGAATGAGCCTATGAGAGTCGCGGAGGCCATGCGCACGGGCTGGCTCGAGATCGCCTCGCACAAGGTGCGCTCGGCCTTGACCTGCCTGGCCACCGCCATCGGCGTGGCGGCCATGGTCTACACCTTCTCGCAGATCGCGGGCCTGCAGGAGCGCTTCCGCAAGGCCATCGAGCTCGCCGGGCCCGGGCGTCTGGAGATCGAGCGCAAGGAGGGCTACGTCTCCAAGGGGCTGTCCCGGGGCCTGACCTGGCAGGACGCGGAGCATATCCGCCGGGCCTTCCCCGAGCTCTACATGGTCTATCCCATCGCGCGCCGCGGCGGGGCGCGCATGCGCTTCGACGAGTTCAAGAACGACAACATCGGTGTGCGCGGGACCACGCCGGAATGGCGGCGCCGGGACTGGGTCTACAAGCTGCGCGGCCGCTTCCTCAACGACGAGGACCTGCGCACCGCCGCCCGGGTCTGCGTTCTGGACCAGCCGGGGGGCTGGGTCAAGAAGCCCTTCTGGGCGCGCTGGTTCCCGGAGCAGGCCATGGAGAAGGTGCTCAAGCACAGAGACCTCCTGGACCGGCAGATCAGGCTCGACGAGCATCTCTTCACCGTCGTGGGCATCCTGCAGGAGCCGCCGCGCGACCGCGACCCGCGCTGGTTCCGGCGGGAATGGGGCGGCGGGGGCGGCATCCTGTTCGTGCCCATCAACACCTACCGGCAGACCCTGCTGCGTTCCTGGAGCAAATCGAATCCCGACCAGGTGGACGGCATCGAGGTGGACACGGGCGACGGGGAGACCGCCTCGCGTTACAAGAAGCGCATCACCCTCCTGCTCAAGAATCTGCACCGCGGCGAGGAGGACTTCAAGGTCCGCGACTACCGGGAGATCATCCAGGGAATCGTCTCGCGCATCAAGGAGTACGCCATCGCCATCGCGATCATCGGCATCGTGGCCATCCTGGCCGGCGGCATCGGCATCATGAACGTGACCTTGGCCACCATCTTCTCGCGCATCCGCGAGATCGGCATCCGGCGCGCTTTGGGCGCGACCCGGACCGACATCGTGACCCAGTTCCTAGTCGAGGCCACGATGCTCGGGAGTCTCGGCGGAGTGGCCGGGGCCGGCCTGGGCATCGCGGCCGTGACGTATCTCGCGCCGCGCGAGGACCGCATGCAGCAGATATCTTCGGTGCACGTGGCCGCGGCCATGGGCATCGCCGCGCTGGTGGCCTTCTTCTTCGCGCTCTATCCCGCCTACCAGGCCGCGAAGCTCGACCCGATCGAGTCCCTGCACTACGAGTGAGGCGCTTCGGGAGGGGGGACCGGCCGAACCTCGCGGCTTCTCTCCACTCTCTGCCTCTACCGCAAGGGCTACGACTTCAAGCGCCTCTTCACGATCAGCGAATACTACGACCGCGACCGGACCTCTTTCTACAAGGCCATCCAGGCCGTCCGGGAAAAGGGCATGGACATGACCGGCTGGCTGGAGTACTTCACAGACGGCTTGGCCACCCAGATGCGGGAGGTCCAGGAGCATGGCGAGCGGATTATCAAGGCCGACCTGTTGACGCGCCAGCATGACCTCAATGTCCGGCAGCGAGTGGCGCTCCAGCAAGTCATGGAGAAGGGTAGCCTCACCATCCATGAACTCGAAGGCATGTGCAAAGGAGTGACTCGCCGGACGCTGCAGAGGGAACTCAAGGAGCTTGTAACCGCTGGCCTATTGGTTCCGGAAGGCGCCACCAATCAACTTAAGTATCTGTTTAAAAAATAATGCTAAACTCGCGACAAACTTGCGACACAACTTGCGACAATCTCGCGCCAGAACTTGCGCCATCGGACCGCTTGTCGCTGTGACATGCTCGGACATCAGCTGTGACATGCGGCTGGAAGCCTAGCGCGCTATGCGACGCCATCAGCCCCCAAAGAAAACCTTGCTGGCGGAACTCGTAGACTTGATTTCGACTCCCGGCTTCATGCGTCTGCCCGCGACCGAACAGGACCGCCTCTTCCATGCGCATCTGGGACAGGATCGCCCGCGCATCGCCCCGAAGGACGAGCCGGAATTGCGCCGTAAATTATTCGAGCCTGTCACAGGACCAGGCGCTCAACTCTCAGCGACTATCACCGATTGCCTTTTTGCCTTGCAGGTCGAAGGCGTATTGAGCAAGCCTGCCGGGAAATGTCGCCTCTTGCGCAAGGGGAGGCCATGCGAGTGGGGCTCGAATGGACGGCCCACCATATGCATCATGGCGGACTTCGGCATGGGGCCATATGGCTGGCTGCGGAAAACCGGTGAACCGCCCCCGGCCGTCGGCCCTAATATCGCGGATTCGGTCGGCGGATTCCCGGCTGAATTCCTGGTGCCCAAAGAGCTGGATGCTGATTTCGCCAAATGGGCGGCAGCGTTCGAGTCCGGTTACGACAAGGACGCATTCGACTGGCTCAAATGGAACGCTCAGGGGATTGAACTCGCGGCCAGGCTCAAGCGGGTCGTCGGTGAGCGCTATGGCGTCGAGTACCACTATCCCTATGAAGATCCCAGGAAAGAATTGCAAGACACCATCCTGGTCATCGACTGAGCCGTCCGTACCCTATCGAGTCACTGCGCTACGAATAGGTCCGCGGCCGGTCAGGGCGCGGCGGGCTCGGCTGGGATCTCGGCCGGAGGCACAGGCAGGCCGGTCTTCTCGTCTATCGGTCCGTAGCGATCCAGTATCTCCAAGGTGTTGTGAGCCTGCTCATAGGCCTTGACCACCTTGTCCTTCCAGGTCGGGGCGTAGCCGCTGAACTCCAGTGCCGCCTTAAGGAGTTTGTCCGCCTGGGCGCGGTCATGGCCTCCCGCGGCCTGCTGGGCCTGTTCCAACAGCCCCGGGATGAATTGCCGGGCCAACAGTTGGGCTCCGCCCAAGAGCTGCTCGAGGAAGCGCGAGCCGTCTTGATAGTTCAGCCGCTTGCGGGCCTCCTGGCGGGCCTGATCGATCCTCTTAAGGGCCAGGAACGGGTCCTCTTCGCGCATCGCGTCGCGCAGCAGCCGCTCCATGTAGGCGCGCGGCTGGCGCACCGGGTCAGGCATGGGCTCGGAAGGCTTTGTGGTCTCGGCCTTCGGCTGCGCCGGGACCTCGACCGCGATGGCCGGCAGCTTGGCCATCAATTCCGCCATGCGCATGTTGATGCCGCCCTCTGAACGGTCCAGAGCCTTGGCCTGCTCCAGGCGCTTGGCCAGGATCCCCGCCTGGGGCGAGGAGGGCTTCGACACGAAATCCCCGGAGAGAGGAACCACGACGGGCGCAGCTGTCGCGTCGTTGGCGCAGAGCACGGTCAGGCTGGCCGCGTCCTTCATCACGATGACCGGCCCCTTCTCCAAAGCCGGAAGGGCGGCCAAGAGGATGTTGGCCTGGGCTTGCGGCGAGGAGACTTCGGCCTGCTTGGACAGCCAGCTGTAGAAACCGTAGGCCCCGTTGATCATCTCCACAGCGCCGCCGCTCAGGCCCGGCATGTCCGCGGGCGCGGCAAGACCGTCGAAGACTCTTCCTAGGGCGGCAGACTGCTCCGCCAAGGGGGCCCTGGGATCGATGGCCGCGGCCAAGGACTTCTCGTTGAGGATGGGGCGCAGCAAGCCCGGGACTGCCGGGGCGGCTGCCAAGACCGCGGGTTGGACCACGGGTACGGCCGGTGCCGCGGGAGTCAGGGCCAAGAGTCGGGGGGCCAGGAGCCCGGCGGCAGGAAGCAGGCTGGCCCGCAGAGGGGCCGCGTTGAGCGCCGGAGCCAGGCGGATGACCGGGACGGCTGTCCCCGCCTGCGTGCTGAGCCTGAACTGGGCGCAGGCCGGGCCGGCCAGGGCCGCGGACAAGGACAAAGCCAGGAAAGCGGTTTTCATGAAGATATCATAGCCAGGGGGCCTCGGCTCGGCCTCGGTCCCATGGGGCAAGTCCGGCCCGCATTCCGGCCCATCCCCGCACAGGTCTTTCGGACCACCATCCGGCCTCGGTTTGATATCATGGCAGGATGGCGGCCAGGGTCTGCGGGACCGCGGCGCTGCTGCTGGGCCTGATTTCCGCTCAGGCCTCGGCGGCCCCGTCCGAGCCTCAAGTCGCGGCCTCGACGAGCACGCGCGCGCCGCGCCGGGAGATCCCTTTGTCTCTGACCTTCATCCAGAATAGGCAGGACCGGCGACTGGAGCTCGGCTACAGCCTGCGGTGGGACTTCGACGACCTCAAGGACGCCGGCCCCGGGATGCTCCGCACGCTGCTCGATCCGGGCGCTTTCTGGGAGGGTCAGACCTGGGACTTCAGGGACCGCACCCGCTTCATCCTATACGGAGTGAGGGTCGATCCCTGGAAGGCATTCTTCGAGCCGGCTGCGCCGGTCGCGGTCACGGCCAGCAGCGGGACCTCGGCCGGCGCTGCGCGAAGAGCGCCGCAGCGTCGGCGCTGGCGCCCCTCGGTCTGGCCGGTCATCAAGGACATCAACGATCACATCGAGAGCGATATCCGCAACGAAGTGCTGCGCGAGTCGCTGCGCCGGCTTCCTGCCGAAGCGCAGAAGAGGACGGTCGAGGATGAGAGGGAACTCCTGCGCGATCTCGTGCGGTGGCAGCGGGAGGTGGAGACCCCGGGTCTGGCCGGAGCCGCAGACGGGATCGATTACCTTGTCCCGCAGCGCAAGCGCGACGGCGCTTGGCACGAGGGCATCCACCTCTCCACCGCGAGCGCGCGCTGAGCGGGTCAGTCGACTTCGCAGGTCGTCTCGGTGTGGCCCCAGCCGTTGTCGACGCGGTTGCGGACCACGATGTGATGGGCGCCCGGCGCCGGGCGCCAGTCGTACCAGAAGTACCCCGCGTCGCGCCGGCAGCTGTGCCAGCCGCCTCCGTCGATGGCGACATGGCATTCCCCGGCGGGTGCGGAGATGCGGACGGCGTAGTGGCCGCGCTGCACCTTCTCGCCCGATCGCGGATAGTCGATGCGCGGGATCTTGTCGCCCGGGCTGGTCTGCGCGACGAGTCTCCTGAGGTTGGGCAGCACCGTCGAGAGCAGGCTTTTTCCTCGCACGAATCCTCCCTGCGGAGATACTGGATGAACCGGTACTGCTATTATAGGAAGCTTCCCGCGATTGTCAACTGATTTTTCCGGTCTCCAGCGGCTAAAGCGGGCCGGTGCGATAGGTCCGCACCCGCGCGCGCCAGCCGGACAGCCAGCGCTCCTCGTGGCGTTCGGGAGGCGCGTTGGCCACGCGCCGGGTGAGGACCCGGTCCGCGGAGAGGCTGTATTCGTCGAGCGCGTCCTGGCCCGGAGCCGTGCCGCTCATCCCCTGCAGGACCTGCAGCAGGCCCCAGCCTTCGCCTTTATAGCGTTCGCTGGTCGAGATGCCTTCACCCTTGAAGTTCACGTAATCCACCAGGCCATAGACTCCCAAGGGCTCGGCCGCGGCCCGGTAGAACTGCCGGCGCACGGGCTCTTGCTCGGCCGGCGGCAGGGACGCCAGGATCTTGGGCAGGGCCGCTTCCATGCGGTCCACGATGAAGCGCGTCTGCAGGGCCACGGTCGCGGCCAGCAGGTCCCGCAGCTGTCTCATGCGCGGGGACTCGATGTCTTTAAGGAAAGCCTCCCGGTCCGGCCATGGACAGACGGGCCGGCCGGCGAGCCAGTCCGGCAAGGCCACGCCGTTCTTGGAGAGGAACTCCAGCAGCGGGGGGAAGCTTTCCTGGAAAGGCCCCGGCGGGCCGGCCGGGTACCAGATGAAATGGCCGATGCCCAGGGAGGCGAAAGCCTCGCCCTGGTTCCAGGAGGTCAGCCCGGCCACGGTCCCTCCGCATTCGTTCTGCCAGATGCGGCGGCCGATGCGCTGCACGTCGTCGGCCGGGATGTCGATGGCCGCGATGACGAACGGCGGGGGGGCCAGCCTGGGCGCGAGCTTGGGCAACAGCGGCAGGAACTGGCCGACCGGGTCGCGGTTCCAATCCAGGGGTGCCGGGCTCGCCGCCCCGGACGGCGGGGGAACCCAGAGCATGAGCGCGAGCGCCAGCCCGCCCTGCCGAAGGTCCATAGGCACGATTATAGCCCATGCCGGCCGCCGGCGACTAGGCCTTTGGGCCCAGCTCAGTATAGGCCTTTGGCCTCTTTCCGCATAGGCCCCGGGGCCCTATGATATTGCCCGATGGTCCCAGATCCGCGCCGAGCCTTTCTCAATCCAAACCCTGGAGGTACGCCGATGCGCCGTCTCTTCGGTCTATGCTGTGCCGCACTGCTGTGCAGTCTTCTCGTCGCTGCCCGTCCGCACCGGATCCTCACCGTGTGCCCGGGCTTTTTGCCTGAGAACGATATGAAGATCCCCGTGGGCATCAGATCCGTCGGGGGAATCTCTCAGGCGCAGTACAACCAAGTCATGGACCGCCTGCAGGCGATCTATGGCCCTATCGTCCAGGCCAAGGGCGGGGTGCTCCAGATCAACCGCCTCTGGGAGGACGCCACGGTCAATTCCTCGGCCCAGCGCCAGGGGAACAAATACATCCTCAACATGTACGGCGGACTGGCCCGGCATCCCTCCATCACCCAGGACGGCGAGACCTTGGTCGCCTGCCACGAGCTGAGCCATCATCTGGGCGGAGCGCCCAAGAGCTCGGGCTGGTTCGGCTCCTGGGCCAGCAACGAGGGGCAGTCCGACTATGCCGCGAACCTCAAGTGCATGCGCCGCATGTTCTCCGATGCGGGCAGCGCACAGTTCACGCGCATGGCGGCCGCGGACCCGGTGGCGCAGAAGGCCTGCAAGCAGGCCTATAAGGATTCGCGGCAGGCGGCCCTGTGCCTGCGCGTCGCGACCGCGGGACTCTCGGTCACGGGCCTGTTCAAGGCCATGCACCACGAGACCAAGGACCCGGCCTTCGACACGCCGGACCCCGCTGTCGTAGCCGAAACCAACGACGACCATCCCGCCACGCAGTGCCGGCTGGACACTTACCTCCGGGGCGCTCTGTGCACCAAGTCCGTCTCGGAGGCGCTCGACGACGATGACCCGATCCCGGGCACCTGCACTTTGGCGCAAGGCTTCCAGGTCGGCCTGCGGCCGCTGTGCTGGTACAAGCCGACGCCCGCTGAGGGGGCCGCGCAGCTCCTGAGCCGCGCCTCGGTGGCGCCGCAGCTGAGCGAAGCCGTCTCCAAGAGCCCGGCGCTCTCCGCCCTGCAAGGCGCGGCCCTCTGGCAGGGACTCTAGTCTCCCTGGGTCCAAGGCCCCGGATTTCCTAGGCCGAAATCCGGGGCCGCATCCCGGCCTAAGTGCTTAGGCGGCCGGCGCGCGCGCGCGGTACAATCTCTCCGTGCTACCGGCGCTCCTTGCCGCCTTCCTGGCCGCAGAGTGCCTGGCTGCGCCTGGAGACCGGCTCCCGAGCCTCGTTCAGATCATCCCGCAGGACCTGCAGAGCGCGTTCGCTGTTCCCGCCACAGCCGGCTCCATCCCGACAGTCCCCGGGGTACCCCTGGGCGCCATCATGCGGCTGGCGGACCCGGCTCCGATGCGGGGCTCCCAGGTGGTCAAGGTGGACCTGCAGTCCCTGTTCAACCGCCATCTCAAGAACGCGGAATCATTCAGCCCGGGCCAGGACGCCTACACCCTGAGCACGCAGGTCGACCTCAAGGGAGACGCCTACCTCTCCCTCCAGGGCCGGGACTGGGCCTATCCCTATTTCTTCGAGTTCAAGGCCGGCATGCACGCCCGATGGCGGTCGGCCGACGGCAAGGTCTACGACGCCTCCATCGACGGCAGCATCTTCCGCCGCAAGTTCAACAACCCGCTGGTGATCCACGAAGAGAGCACGGGACGCGAAGTGTACTCCCGCAAGCTCACGGACTTCTTCAACGCCGCCGCGGTCCAGGGCGAGACCGTGGCCATCGGGGGGAACACCTACAAGGCGTTCTATTCCTATGCCCTGGACACCTCGCGCTACCCGGCGGTCTTCGACCAGACCGCCTACGGCCTTTGCCTGCTCTACGACGAATCCGACGATCCTGGCTATCACGACTTCAAGAACTACCCTATCCCCTTCGACGCCGTGAAGGGCGACCAGCCCGCGGCCTACCGCCTCCACAACGGGCAGGTGCTGTACTTCAAGCTCGCCGAAGACCAGAAGACCCTCGTCATCTCCGACTGAGGGGTCCGCTCCGGCCCGGAGCTGTGTATAATAGCACCATGCCCACTGATCCGGCGCAGGAGACTTTCCGCAAGATCCGCGACAACATCTCACGGGTGATGCTCGGCCAGTCCGCGGCCGTGCGCAAGCTCCTGGCCGCCTTCGCCGCCGGCGGCCACGTCCTGCTCGAGGACTTCCCCGGGACCGGCAAGACCACCTTGGCCAAGGCCCTGGCCAGGTCCATCGGCGCCAAGTTCAACCGCGTCCAGTTCACCCCGGACCTGCTTCCTTCCGATATCCTGGGCGTCTCCATCTACGAGCCGAAGGACCAGACCTTCCGCTTCCATGAAGGCCCGGTCTTCACCAACATCCTGCTGGCCGACGAGATCAACCGCGCCTCGCCCCGAACCCAGTCCGCCCTGCTGGAGGCCATGGGCGAGGGGCAGGTCAGCGTCGACGGCAGGACCTACCGGCTCATGGAGCTCTTCTTCGTCATCGCGACCCAGAACCCGGTCGAGTTCCACGGCACCTATCCCCTGCCCGAGGCGCAGATGGACCGCTTCATGATGCAGTTCTGCCCCGGCTACGTGGCGCCGGAGGAGGAGGTGGCGGTCCTCTCCGCGCAAGAGAAAAGCCATCCCCTGGAGGGCATCACGGCCTGCGTCACCACCGAGGAGGTCCTGGACCTGCGCCGCCGCGTCAAGGAGGTCCGCATCGCGCCGGAGCTCAAGCGCTATATCGTGGAGCTCGTCGGCGCGACCCGGACCGCCGCCAACGTCCGGCTGGGGGCCAGCCCCCGGGCTTCGCTCTCGCTCATGCGGGCCGCCCAAGCCGCGGCCCTCATGGACGGGGCCGAGTTCGTGTCGCCCGAGCAGGTCCAGGAGCTGGCCGTCCCGGTCATCGCCCATCGCCTCATGCTCGACCCGCAGGCGCGCTTCTCCGGGCTCACCGCCCGGGCCGTCGTCGAGGACCAACTCAAGGCCATCCCGGTTCCGGCCTAGCGATGGACCGCCTGCGCTACTCGGCCCTGCGGCTGGGCTCCGGGCTGGCGCGCCGGCTCGGGCGGCGGTTGACGCCGGCGGGCTGGCTGGCCTGCTCCGGGCTCATCGCCTCCGCGGCTTTGGGCATCGACACCAACGCGACCACCGCCTATCAGGCGTTCACCTTCCTGCTGGCGCTCCTGGTCCTGGCGTCCCTGTCGGGCCTCCTCTTCCGCCCGCGCCTGCGCCTGCGCCGGAGCCTGCCGCCTTTCGGCACCGTGGGCCAGCCCCTGCCCTATTCGGTCCGGGTCGAGAACCTCGGCGGCGCCGCGCTGCGCGGCCTCGTCGTCGGCGAGGACCCTCCCGATCCGCGGCCCGCTTACGCCGAGTTCCAGCGGGCCCGGGCTCCGGCCGGCGCGCGCTGGTTCGGCCGCCTCTGCGGCTATAGCCGCTGGCTGGGGCTCATCGCGGACCGGCGGACGGCCGTGGTCGCGCAGGCGCCCTTGCCCGACCTGCCGCCGGGAGGCCGCTGCGAAGCCTCCCTTAGGCTCGAGCCCCTGCGGCGCGGCCTGCTCAAGCTCCCCGGCCTCGCGGCGGCCCGGCCGGACTGCCTGGGCCTGTGGCGGGCTTCCTGCCCCCGGACCGAGCCGGGGGCGGTCTTGATCCTGCCCCGCCGCTACCCCGCGCCCGGACTGGCCCTGGCGGGCTCGCGCCGATACCAGCAGGGCGGGGTGGCGCTGTCCTCTTCGGTGGGCGAGTCCCAGGAGTTCATCTCCCTGCGCGACTACCGGCCGGGAGACCCGCTGCGCCGCATCCACTGGAAGAGCCTGGCCAGGACCGGCAGGCTCATCGTCAAGGAATACCAGGACGAGTACTTCGTCAGGCACGCCTTGGTGCTCGACACCTTCGCCGAGCCGGGCGCCACTTTCGAGGCGGGCGTCAGCGTCGCCGCCTCGCTGGCCTGCTCGGTCCTGACCCAGGAGTCGCTGCTGGACCTGCTCTTCGTCGGCGACGCGGCCTATTGCGTGACCGCGGGCCGCAGCCTCGGCGGAGAGCAGCGCCTGCTCGAGCTCCTGGCCTGCGTCGGCCCCTGCCGGGACAAGCCCTTCTCCGTGCTCGAGAACGCCGTGCTGCTCCGCCGCAGCGGCGTGAGCGCCTGCCTCTGCGTCCTGCTGGGCTGGGATGAGCCGCGGCGCTCGCTCGTGCGCCGGCTGCGGGCGCAGGGGCTGCAGACCGTGGCGCTGGTGGTCACGGACCCCGGCGACGCTTCCCCGCTGGAGGCCGCGGGCGGCCCGCTCCAGCGCATAGCCGCAGACCGGGTCGCCGAGGGCCTCGCCGCGGTCCGGCTATGAACACGCCGCCCCTGCTGTTGGCCGCGTCTTTGCTGTTCTGGGGCTGGCAGACCGGACTGCTCTGGGCCGCCGTCCCGCTGGCCCTGGCGCTGGAGGCCGGCCGCTGGTCGCCTTGGCGCTGGGAGATCTCCCGCGACGGCTTCAGCCGCATCGTGGACCTCTGCGGCTGGGGCTTCGTCGGCCTGGTCGTCTACCTGTACCTCACGCGCGAAAGGGCCGCCGCCGGCATGCTGGACATCCAGTGCATCCCCCTGTGCTACGGCCCTTTGCTCGCGGCCCAGGCCTACAGCGCCCAAGGCCGGATAGCGGTGGGATCCCTCTTCCTGTTCCTGCGCCAGCCGCCGCGCGACGCGGCCGAGCGGTCCGTGGACCTGTCCTACCCCTATTTCGCCGTCTGCTTGTTCTCCGCCAGCGCCGCGAACGTGCGCACGCCCGCGTTCTATCTGGGCACGCTCGTCCTGACGGGCTGGGCCTTGTGGCCGCTGCGCCCCGCACGGACCGCGCGGGCGGGCTGGGCGGCGGCCCTGGCTTCGGCCGCCCTCCTGGGCTATGGCGGGCATGTGGCCCTCCACGGCCTGCAGGCAACAGTGGAGAGGAAGGCCCAGGAATGGTTCTTCGGCAGGGCGGGGTCCGGCACCGACCCCGCGCGCAGCCGTACGGCCATAGGGCGGATCGGCGAGCTGCAGCAGTCATCCGGCGTGCGGCTGCGCGTGCGGCCGGCGGCCGGGAAGAAGCCCCCGGAGCTCCTGCGCGAGGCCAGCTACGACCTCTACCGCGGCCGAGAATGGTCCGCACGGAGCAACGATTTCCATCCGGTCCCGGCCTTGCCGGACGGCGCCTGGGCGCTGGGCCCGGGGGCGGCGCCGCCGGAAGAGGTCTCGATCTCCGCGGCTCTGCCCCAGGGCCAAGGCCTGCTGGCCTTGCCGGACGGCACCTTCCGCGTGGAAGGTCTCCCGGCGGCGGGGCTCAGCCGCGGCGGCTTGGGCGCGGTCAAGGTGACGCAGGGCCCCGGGCTGGCGGAGTATCGGGCGCTCTTCGACCCGGCCGCCGATCGGGATACGCCCCCGCGCCGCGAGGACCTGGATGTCCCGCAGTCGGAGAAGCCGGCGCTCGCGCAGACCGCGGCCGCGCTGGGGCTCGAACGGATGCCGGCCGCGGCGGCCTTGGCCGCCGTAGGCCGGTTCTTCCAGGAGGGCTTCTCCTACTCCACCTATCAAAGCGGCCGCGGCGCCAGGCCGCTGGCGGACTTCCTGCTGCGCACGCGCCGCGGCCATTGCGAATATTTCGCGACGGCCACGGTCCTCCTGCTTCGGACCGCCGGCATCCCGGCCCGCTACGCGGTCGGCTGGTCGGTCCAGGAATTCAGCCGCCTGGAAGGCGCCTACGTGGTCAGGCAGCGGCATGCCCACGCCTGGACCTTGGCTTATGTCCAGGGCCGCTGGCTCGTCCTCGATACGACGCCCGCCTCCTGGTCCGCCGCGGAGGCCGGCCGGGCCTCTTGGTGGGAGAAGGGCGGCGACCTCTGGGACTGGTGCTCCTACCGGTTCTCCCGCTGGCGCTGGTCCAAGCCCGGCGCGCCGGCCGGCCCGCGTCTGCGCTGGCTGCTCTTGCCCCTGCTGGCGCTGTTGGCCTGGCGCCTGAGGGGCGCCGCCGAGGCTGTCCGCGCGCGAGTCCGGTCCATCTCAGGCTCGCGGGTCTTGGCCCCGGGCCGGGACTCCGAGCTCTACGGCATCGAGCGCGTCTTCGCCGGGCAAGGGCTGGGCCGGTATCCGTGGGAGGCTTGGCCGGCCTGGATCGACCGTATAGCCCCGCTGCAGGAGCCTTCCCAACTGCGGCGCCTGCGCGCCCTCGTCGCCCTGCATTGCCGCTACCGCTTCGACCCCAAGGGGCTGGCCGCCGAGGAACGGCGGGAGTTGGCGGCGGGGGCCAAGGAGTTGGTCCCTAGATAAACGGAAAGGCGCCGGCCGGATGGAATCTGCCTCACGCCCGGAATCATTGCCTCGGCGCCTCCATATAGAATAAAATAGCGGCCTTCCTGACCCATGAGTCATTGGCTCGTGCCGTTCGCCGGGGCGGCCGCGGTCGCCTGCGCTGCGCTGATGCTGGCGCAGCGATCCCTCTACGCCGCCGCCATCTGCTTCCTGGCCGTGGTGCTCCAGGCCGGCGTCCTGCTCTACGCCTCGGGCGCGAGACTGCTGGCCATGCTCCTGCTGCTCATCTACGCCGGGGCCGTCGCGGTCCTCATCGTGGTCTCGATCCAGGCCAGCGGCGGTGATCGGCAGGCAGACTCGCTTCGCAGCCCCTGGAGCCGGCTGGGACTGCCCTGGCCATTGCTCGGGGCGGGCTTGCTTCTGCCGGTGCTCGACCTCGTTCTGCTCGGCGCCCGGGCCGTGGGCGCGCCCGACTCCGGCACGGCCGGCGACCTGGTGCTGGGCCAGGCCCTGTTCGGGCCCTATGCCGTGGCCGCCGAGGCCGTGGCGCTGCTGATGCTTTTCGCGGCCCTGGCCGTGATCAAGAGCCCGGAGGAGAAGGGATGAGCGCGGCGGTCTGGGCCGTGAGCGGCAGCCTGTTCCTGCTGGGCTTGGCCACGGTGGTGCTGCGCCGGCAGCTGCTGGCGATGTTCCTGGGCCTCGAACTCATGATCGTGGCCGCGGTCTTGGCCCTGGGCTGCGAGGCCGGGCGCGCCGGGCTGACCGAAGGGCTGGTGGCGGCGCTGCTGGCGCTGGCCGTGGCCGCGGCCGAGGCCGTGGTCGGCCTGACCTTGGTGCTGCGGGTCCATTGGTCGGGACGCCGGACCGAGGCCGATGCCCTGGAGGAACTCCGGGGATGATCCATATCCCTTTGGCGGTCTACCTGCTCTTCGCCGCGCCCCTGACCGCCCTGGCCGTGGGCTTCTTCGTGTTCCTGCCGCGCAAGCCCGAGTGGACGCATATCCCGATCCTCCTGTCCTGCGCGGTCGTGACCGCGGCCGCGGCCTATCTGGCCGCCAGGGTCTATGCCGGCTGGGGCATCGACGGGACCATGTTCCAGTGGATGGTGGCCGGGGACTGGGACGTGCCCTTCGGCGTGCGCATCGACGGCATCGGCGTCTCGGTGCTGGCCATGGTCTCTCTGGTGGGCGCCCTCATCCACGTCTACGCGGCGGGCTACATGAAGGGCGAGCCGGGATTCGCGCGCTTCTTCTTGGTCTTCCACCTCTTCTACCTGTCCATGATCGGCCTTCTGGTCTCCAACAACTACGTGCAGTTCTATCTGTTCTGGGAGCTGGTGGGCATGTGCTCCTATTTCCTCATCGGCTACTGGATGCAGAAGGAGTCCGCGCGCCGCGCCGCCCTGCAGGCCTTCATGACCTTGCGCGTCGCGGATTTCGGCCTCATGGTGGCCGTGCTCCTGCTCATGGGGTTCTACCGCCACTCGCGCTTCGCCGTGCTCTACATGATGGTCCCCGGCATCCCCCCCGGCCTCTTGGCCCTGCTGGGCGTGCTCTTCGTCTGGGCCGCGGCCGGCAAGTCCGCCCTGTTCCCGCTCTATTTCTGGCTGCCCGACGCCATGGAGGGCCCCACCCCGGTCTCGGCGCTGATGCATTCCTCCTGGTGCGCTCCTGGCCCCTCATCCACGCGGTGCCCGGCCTGCCCGAGGCCATCGCCGTGGTGGGCGCCTTCACCGCGGTCTTCGCGGCCCTGCTCGCCGCCACCCAGACCGACCTCAAGCGCATCCTGGCCTATTCCACCGTGAGCCACCTGGGCCTGATGGCCTTCGGCCTCGGCCTGGGCCAGGTCACGGCCGGGGTCTTCCACCTGGTGACGCACGGCTTCTTCAAGGCCGTGCTC